>VRUH01000009.1:0-434 GCA_019456185.1 Candidatus Glassbacteria bacterium
GTCGCACTCAGCGAACTGCTCGATCTCACCGACCGCTGGCAGGGCTGGCTGATGGTCGCTGCGTGCGCGATTTACTCGGCGGCCTATGCGCTGCTCTATCGCCGCCGGATAGTTTCACTCATCGCAGTCCACGGCCTGGCCGCGGTGGCCACGCTCTCTATCGGGCTGCTCTGCCTGCTGCCCGGCGGTGATGCCCGGTTGACCGCGTTCTCCGCTCTAGTCCTGGCCGTGCTTTACCTGGCCCGTCGTCTCGATGACCGCGTCCTGCGAACCAGCGCTCACCTGCTGGCGTTTGGTGTTTCGGCTGCGCTGGCCTCGCGGCTGATTGTCGGGTCCGCCGAGGCCAATGCGGTTTTCTCGGCCTGGGCGCTGGCCAACCTGGCGGTGCTGGCGATGCTGGCAGCGAGCTCGTTCCTGGCCGGCGGCAAAGACAC
>VRUH01000009.1:444-5648 GCA_019456185.1 Candidatus Glassbacteria bacterium
GGCTGTTTACCGGCTGGCGGCCCACGCCGGCTTTCTGGGCTGGCTGGGCTGCGAACTGGGCCGGTTGCCCGGCGGCGATGGCTGGGTCAGCGCATCGTGGGGGCTCTACTCGCTGGCCATTATGATACCCGGTCTGCGGTTGAACAACCGCGCCCTGCGTAACACCGGCCTGGCCACCCTGTTCCTGACCGTGGGCAAACTTTTGATAGTAGACCTGGCCCGGGTGGATCCCCTGTGGCGGATCCTGTTGTTCCTGGCTTTCGGCTCGGTGCTGCTGGGACTGGGCTACTGGCTGCGGGACCTGTGGCGCACAGCCGATGACGCCACATAACTGCGTTTGGTCGTCGTCCGCAACTGGCCTGACAGCGCGGAACAGCCGTTTTATTATTGACTGAATCGGAAAAAGTTGTATCTTAAGAATGATTATCAGAGTTAAACAGGTTCGGTCGGCAAGGGCCGGAAGATGATTTACGGGAGGCGGGGGAGCAATACCCGCGTTAGTTTGGTTGGATTAAACGGGAGCCTTTGAAATGATTGTGAAATATTCGCCCGATGAAATAAAGAGAGTCATGAACTACATACTGGGACCGTTGGTATTTTACCTAATGATTGCGTTCATGCTGATGTTCCTGGTGGCGGGTTTCTAGCCCCGTTAAAAAAAGTGACCCCGGGGGATGCACGGCTCAGGCGGTGGTGGCGGTCATGGTCAGCTTACCGTGTTTCACTCCCCGGGTGGCCATCAGGCGGTCGGCGGCTTTCTTGATCCAGCAGTTCGGCCCCTTGAAAATCACTACCTCCATGCAGTTGTCACGATCGATATGCACGTGCAGCGATGAGACGATCAGGTGCTGGTATTCGTGCTGGAGCTGGTTCAGCGTGTCGGGCAGCTCCCGGCGATTGTGGTCGTACACGAGGCTCATCGAGGCCACCGCCGGCGTGCGGTCCGTGGCCAGCTGCTGGGTGGCCAGATGATCGCGGATCAAATCGCGGATCGCCTCGCTGCGGCTGCTGTAGCCCTCGCGGTCGATATGCCGGTCGAAACTGGCGGCCAGCTCCTGCTCGATCGAAACTCCGAATCGGGTAACTCTGGACATTCTTGACTGCTCCTTTGCGCGGTAAGTCGTGCTATGCCGCGGCGGATCAGGTTCAATTGACACCAGACGGGTAAGCGGATAAATTATCCTTTCCGGATGTACCTGCAATAATTTAGGTGCGCCGGGCCGACGGTGCAATCCCATCTGCTGAGAGAGTGTTTGCAACACGGAGCGGCACAGGCCGTTAGCAGGATGGGATTTTGAGTATCGAGGACAATTTGGAGGATAGATGATCGATGTAACCAAGCTGCTGGTCGGTGACAGCTGGGACGGCGATGTGATCCGCTACGGCCGCGCAGTTAAAGATAAGTCCGCCCGGGGCGAGTCGCCCACCAGCATGCGCATACCCAAAAGCGCGGCCGAGCGCCGGCCAGTCACTGTCTGGAACGTCTCGCGCCGCTGCAACCTTCGCTGCGTCCACTGCTATACCGACAGCGACAACAAGGTCTACAAAGGCGAGTTGACTCTGGAGGAAGGTAAGAAACTGCTGGACGACCTGGCCGAGTTCGAGGTACCGGCGGTGCTGTTTTCCGGCGGCGAGCCGCTGGTGCGCAAGGACATTTTCGAGCTGGTCGATTATGCTCTCGCCAAAGGCCTTCGCCCCACCCTGTCCACCAACGGTACGCTGATCGATGACAAAATGGCCCGCCGGATCAAAAACAGCGGGTTCACCTACGTGGGGATCAGCCTGGACGGGATCGGCGAGGTCAACGACTGCTTCCGCGGCAAGAAAGGCGCGTTCGACATGGCCATGCGGGGATTCCGCAACCTGGTCGAGCTGGGCCAGCGGGTCGGCCTGCGCCTCACGCTTACACGCCACAACTACCAGGACCTCGACAAGATTTTCGACTTCATCGAAGAAGAGAAAATCAACCGCGCCTGTTTCTACCACCTGGTCTATTCCGGCCGCGGCGAGTCGATATCCGACGACGACCTGACCTACCGGGAAACCCGTGACGCGATGGAATTAATCATCCGCCGCACCCGCGATTTCAAAGCCCGCGGCAAAGATGTCAACATCCTCACGGTCGATAACCATGTCGACAGTATCTATATCCTGCGCAAACTCGAGGCCGAAGGCGACTCCCGCGCCGACGAGGTCCGCAAGCTGCTGGAGTGGAACCAGGGCGGGATGTTCTCCACCGGCGTCGGCATCGGCGAGGTCGACTGGTTCGGCAATGTCCACCCGGATCAGTTCTGGATGGACTACACTTTCGGCAATATCCGCGAGCGCAAGTTCGGCGATATCTGGACCGATACCTCCGACCCGCTGATGGCCGGTCTCAAAAACAGGCCGTCGATGATCAAGGGCCGCTGCCGTCTGTGCAAGTATTTCAAGCTCTGCGGCGGCGCGATGCGGGTGCGCGCCCAGCGCGTCTACGATGACCCGTTCGGTCCGGACCCGGCCTGCTATCTCACCGATGAAGAGATCGGGCTGACCGACGAGAAGAAACGCGAACTGGAAGCCAATGGTGAAATCTATCCCGTGCCCGAACGGTTGACCCGCTAGGGATGGTTTGCAGCCGCATTAGTATTCAAGGGGCCGCTCAATTGACGGGCGGCCCCTTTTTGAGTTTGCTGTGAACGGAGAAAAGCGGGCGGGCCGGCACGATGATTGCGCGCAACGCACCCTTGAAGGTAACTAGCAGAAGGTGCTCGGCAATCATCGTGCCGGCCCGCCGTCCGCGGCGCAGCGCGGTTTCGATAACCGCGCAGCGCCGTTGGAATCCACCGGTTTGAATCTTGGCGGGTGCGAAGTTATCTTATCTACTTCGTTTAACAGGTTCGCACGAGGGTTTAACGACCTGCTCAAGTCTTGTTATTTGTCGGACGGGCGAACCTTGTGTTCGCCCGTAACTGCTCGGTACGATACCTGGAAGGGTCGTTAGTTGCTCAGCTTCCTCAATCCTCTCGCGTTGTTCGGGCTGATTGCGGCGGCGCTGCCGCTCGTGATTCATCTGCTCAGCCGCTGGCGAACCAGGACGCTCGATTTCAGCAGCCTGCTGTTGCTGCGTAAGGTCCAGAGCCGCAGTGTCCGTCGTCTGAGAGCCCGCCAGTGGTTGCTGCTCCTGCTGCGCACGCTGATTATCATCCTGCTTGTTCTTGTTCCGGCCCGTCCGGCTGTGCGTGGACTCTTCGGCACCGGCCCCGAGGACCATCTGCCGGTTGAAGTTGTCATTATCACTGACAATACCGCCAGCACCCGTTATGTAGCTGGCAGGGGCATGATCTTTAATCTGCTGCATGCTAAGATCGACCGCCTGGTCGGCTGGCTTGGTCCAGCGGATCGTTACATGCTGCTGGAGGCTTCTTTTGAAAGTCATCTTGATTCAAGGGATTGGATTTCACCGGATCCGGATAAATTAAAGGCAGAAGAAAATCTGCTGCCCGGTTTCGGTTCGGTTGCACTGGCCCCGGTTATCGAATCCGCCGGCCGAATGTTTTCTGCTGACCGGGATCGATACGAGCGGGAAATCTATCTGTTCACAGACAGGCAGCGCGGGTTTCTCGGTGCCGACAGCCTGGTGATCGATACCGCTGCCGGGATCCGGTTGTACCTGGTCGATATCCACGAAACCGGCCCGCGGAATACTGCTGTCAAGTCGGTGGGCCTGCCGGGAGAGCTTGTCCGGCCCGGCGCTCCGCTCGAGGTCACTGTCGGGCTGACGCGTTTCGGCGGCGATTCCGTGATGCAGGTGTTTCCCAGGATTTACCTCGACGGCCGGCTGGTGGGCCAGGGCGAGGCCACCCTGGAACCGGATCAAGAAGCTTTCTCGGTTGTCGAGATACCCCCGCTCGAGCCTGGGTACCACGAACTGGCCGCTGAGCTTGATGCCGATCCCCTGGCCGCCGACAACCGTCGGTCCATTGTGCTGATGGTTCCAGAGGTGCCGCGGGTTGTGCTGGTTGAGCGCGGGTTGCCGGCGGGTCCGGATTTCCTGGGCGCGGCGCTGCAGGTGCTGTCGAACAGCCGGGCGGGCGCGATCCGTTTTCGCCGGGCGGCGGACTTGCCCGGATCGCCCGCGGAGATTGGTGAGGCCGACGTGTTTGTCGTCCACGGCCTCGACTACCCCCGGTCGCGAATCATTGCGTTTCTCGCCGAACTCCGCCGCCAGGGCCGTCACGCGTTGTTCATTCCCCGCGACGGCGATCAGTCCCCGCGGGAGTTCAACGAAGCCGTCCGCCGGCTGGAACTTCCCCTGGAACTCGGCGGTCTGGCCAGACTGGGGCAGGGAGGGTTTGATCTCCCACAGCCGGAAAGACAGCCGGGCAAGGGAGAAGTTTTCGACAGGCTGTTCGCCGGGATCGGGGGGTTGTCCCAGGCAAGGTTGTTTAGCATGCGGGACCTGGAGCAGCCCGAGGCCGGGGGGGCCGCCTGGGACCTGGCAACCCGCGGAGCGCGTATATGGCTGAGGATGGTGCGCGCCGGCGATGCCAACCTGATAGTCTCCACGGTCGATCTCGGCTCGGACGAGGAAACCGAGCTTCCGGACACGCCGCTTTTTGTCCCGCTCGTGCATTCGCTGGTCACCATGCTTGGAGACACCGGTCCGCTGATGCGCCGGAGCGTGACGGTCGGCGATGAGGTGACCATCTATTTCGGCGGGACAGTCAATACGGCCGGGATGGAAATCCACGGACCCGGCGGCGCCCGCTACCTGCTGCCCCCTGGGGAGCGCGACCGCTGGGTGTTCGAGCGGACCGGCGAGCCGGGGGCATACTGGCTTTACCGCGACGGCCGGCTTGCCGGCGGTTTCGGGGCCGGACTGGACGTGCGCGAGAGCGATGTCCGGCTGGAACTCGATTCCCGTTTGGAGCGGATATTCGCCGGGCTGAATTTTAACCATGTCGCCGCCGGGAGCGCCTTGGAGGACGGAGTCCTGCTGGGACGAGGCGGAGTGGAAATCTGGCAGTGGCTGCTGATTGCGGCACTGGTTTTGCTGGGTATAGAGCAGCTGGTGGCCAACCGCCGCCGTGACGAGGAATAGTTAAAGCAGACTGAAATTATAGAATTTGATGGATACGCTGAAAAAGCTGCTGGAGTTGCTGGGCGACTCAAGCCCGTTCAACCGGACCCTGGAATCCGTGCGCAATGCCGAAAAATCCGGG
>VRUH01000009.1:5658-6008 GCA_019456185.1 Candidatus Glassbacteria bacterium
CCGAATTGCGTCTCGGAAACCTTTATGGTTCGACCAAAAACCTTATCGCCGCGGGGCTTGCGGCGAGTCTGGGCAAGAGCCTGCTGTATGTGACCCGTGGCTCGCGCCAGGCCGAGAAAATCGAGGCGGACCTGCTGAATTTCTTACCGGGCGCTCAGGTGCGGGATTTCCCCCAGTGGGAAATCCTGCCCTACGAGGACGCCAGACCGGAACCGGGAATCGCCGGCGGGCGTGTGGAGGTGTTCCTGGCGCTAATTGACCGCGCGCCGGGGATCACGGTCGCGCCGGTGCGGTCCCTGCTGCAGAAAGTCAGCGCGCCGGAGGAATTCTGCGGACGGGTCCGCACGGTC
>VRUH01000009.1:6018-71550 GCA_019456185.1 Candidatus Glassbacteria bacterium
AGGCCGGTGAAAGCGTGGATCTCGAAGACCTGCTGGGTGGCCTGGTGGATCTCGGCTACCGTCGCGAGGCAATGGTCGAGGAGGTCGGCGGCTTCAGTCTTCGCGGCGGGATTCTCGACGTGTACGGCTACGGGATGGACAACCCCGTGCGGATCGAGTTGTTTGGCGACGAGGTCGAGGAAATCCGCTCGTTCGAGATCGCCGACCAGCGCTCGGTGGCCCGTCTGGAGGAAGCCGTCATGCTGCCGGTGGTGGAAAGTTTCGGCTGGGAGAGAATGCCGGAGGACGAGGAACAGCTCACCGATATCCTGGCCTATCTCGATGATGACAGCCTGGTGCTGTTCGACGATCGTGACGCCGTGCTGGAGGAGGCCAAACGGTTCGAGGAGGAAGTGGAGGGTTATTTCCGCACAGCGTCCGAGCGGCGCGGCGCGGCGATCCGTCCGCCCGCTGAACTATACCTCACAGCAGATCAACTGGCCGCGAGCGTAAAAAAATTCACCCGCGCCGACCTGCGCTCCCTGCACCAGCGCGCAGAAAGCGGAGTCGTCTCCATCCGGTTCGACACCCGCGAGCCCCCGGCGGTCAACCGCAATCTCGACATGCTGCGCGGCCGTCTCCGCTCCGACCACGACGAGGGCCGTCGCAACCTGATTGTCTGCGACAACAAAGGACAGCTGGACCGTCTGGAGGAACTGCTCGGCGAGGCTGTCGAGGCCACCGGGCTGGCGATCGGCAGCCTGGAGACCGGCTTCGTGCTCGGTGAGGCCGGGCTGACAGTCTACACCGACCACGAGATTTTCCACCGCTTCCGTCACCTGCCCTCCCGTCGCCGCTACAAACGCGCCCCGGCCCTGGAGAGTTTCTCGACTCTGGGCGAGGGCGATTTCGTGGTCCATATCGACTACGGGATCGGCCGCTACCGGGGGATCAGGAAAATCACCACCGAGAGCGCCACGGTGGAGTGCTTGTGGCTGGAGTACGCCGACGGCGATTTCCTCTATGTCCCGATCGACCAGCTGGACCTGGTGGAGCGGTTCAGCGCCGAGGACGGCGCGGTGCCGACGATCCACAAGATCGGCGGCAGCCAGTGGGAGAAAGTCAAAAGCAGGACGATCAAGGCGATCGAGGACATGACCGCCGAGCTGATCGAGCTCTACGCCGAGCGCAAGGTGCGCGGCGGACACGCGTTCGCTCCCGACACCCAGTGGCAGCGCGAACTGGAGGAAGCGTTTATCTACGAGGAAACCCACGACCAGTTGCGCGCTATCGACGAGATCAAGGAAGACATGGAAAGCTCCACCTGCATGGACCGCCTGCTCTGCGGCGATGTCGGCTTCGGCAAAACCGAGGTGGCTGTCCGCGCGGCGTTCAAGGCGATCCAGGACAACAAGCAGGTGGTCGTGCTGGTGCCCACCACGGTGCTGGCCCAGCAGCACAATATCACGTTCAGCCAGCGCCTGGCCGATTTCCCGGTCGAGGTGGAAACACTCAGCCGCTTCAAGACCCCGGCTGAGCAGAAACAGATTATCAAGCGTCTGGCCGAAGGCAGGGTGGACGTGATTATCGGCACGCACCGCCTGATCAGTAAGGACGTCAAGTTCCAGGACCTCGGCCTGCTGATAATCGACGAGGAGCAGCGGTTCGGGGTCAGGCAGAAAGAGAAGCTGAAGCGGATCAAGCGCACGGTGGACACACTGGCGATGTCCGCCACCCCGATCCCCCGCACCCTGCATCTTAGCCTGATGAATGTACGCGACCTGTCGCTGATCACCACGCCGCCGCAGGACCGCCTGCCGATAATCACCCAGGTCTGCCCGTTCGGCGAGGGCGTGATCGCCGAGGCGATCCACCGCGAGCTGGCCCGCGACGGCCAGGTGTTTTTCGTCCACAACCGGGTCGGCTCGATCTGCGCGTTCTACGACATGCTGCGCCGGATTGTCCCCGACGCCAGGATCGCGATCGCTCACGGCCAGATGCCCGAGCGGGAGCTGGAAAGCGCCATGCGCCGGTTCCAGGAGCGGGAAATCGACGTGCTGCTCTCGACGATGATTATCGAAAACGGGCTGGATTTCCCCAACGCCAACACGATTATCGTCAACCGCGCCGACAGGTTCGGCCTCAGCCAGCTCTACCAGCTCCGCGGCCGGGTTGGCCGCAGCTACCATCGCGCCTACGCCTACCTGCTGGTACCGCCCCGGCGGCTGGTCACCGATGAGGCGGTTAAGCGCCTTCGCGTGCTGGAGGAGTACACCGAGCTGGGCAGCGGCTACGAGATCGCCATGCGGGATCTGGAACTGCGCGGCACGGGTAATATCCTGGGCAGCCAGCAGCACGGGTTTATCAACGCGGTGGGCTTCGACACCTACCTCAAGCTGCTCAGGGAGGCGATCGCCGCGGTCAAAACCGAGCCCTCCCCGGCGGAAACCGCACAGACGGCCAAGATCAATCTCGACCTCCCGGCGTTTCTGCCCGACGAGTACGTGCCGGACAGCAAGCAGAAACTGGCCCATTACCGTAAAATCAGCCGGATCACCGAACCGGACGAGATCGAGGAAACCGCCGCCGAGCTGGCCGACCGCTACGGTGAACTTCCGCAGGAAGCGCAAAACCTGATGGCCAAGACCTGTCTCCGGGTCCACGCCTCTAAGCTGGGCATGGAGAGCGTCTTTATCAGCGCGGGCTACTGCAAGCTCGATTTCGGCCGCGAGATTCGCTACCGCCTGGCCCAGGTCAGCTTGGCGCTCGAGCGGATAGCGGGCGAAAAGAAGATGGTCAGCCTGCAGCCGCTGGCGGTCATTCTCGACACGCCGGATATCCGGGACGCGCTGGAGTCTATCACCGATGTGCTGGCCGGGATGGCCGCCGACCCGGAGCGCTACGTGGAAGACGCCGTCGCCGACGGCGACAATCCCGCCGATTCCCCTGACGGCCGCTAAGCCGCTTCACTGTCCAAAATTCACTGTCAAGTTTTTTACGGCCAGTTAGCCAAAGTCGCCTGACCGCGCCCGCCTTCGGTCCCGGCGAGATAGTTTTACAGCGTACATCTGCTTTGCCGCCTGAATATTTTTGAAACATTGGCATGGGTTGTGCTGTATTACTATTAGGCAGGCAACTGCCACAGCTTGAGCAGCTAAAACTCAGCGAGGTGGTGCAAATGAAAAAGGCTGTTAACATGGCCCTGGAATTGCTCGGCCACAAGCTGAAGTTCGGGTTCCAGATCAAGCCCGACGGCAGGGAGTCGCTCGAGAAGCGCAACGAAAAAATAGTCCGTGATTTCAAGCAGGGCTATTCGCTGAGCCGGCTGGCCGAAAAATATAACCTGACCGAGAACCGGATTTCGCAGGTTCTCACGGAGTTCGGCGCAAGGCGGCCCAAGTGGCGGAAGATGACTCCCAAGACCCGCAGATGGATCTTTCAACTTGAAAAGAAGGGGCTGAGCAAGGCCGAAATCGGCCGCAAGATCGGCGTCTCGCGCGAGCGGGTGCGCCAGATCCTGCAACAGGGGGCCTGAAAGATTGCGGGTTGATGCAAACCTGAACTTCGGAAAAAGGACCGGCGACGGTCCTTTTTCTTTTGCATTAATCCGCCTGCGCGTTGTAATATTAAGATGGGGAGTGTCGCTCTACTCCATCTCAGTCAGAGCGGAGATCTCCTAGGCATAAAAATTCACCTTATCCCAAGGAGGCGCGGATGACATGGAAACGGGCCTGGACTGGCCTGGTTTGTGTTTGCCTGGTTTTATTGCTCTTTGACAGCGTTCTTGCCCAGGAGCGAACGCGGCGCCGGCAGCCCGGCTGGCAGGGCCCGCCGATTGGAGCAGTGGTTGAGGATTTCGAACTGCCGCTGGTCGATGGCGGCACGTTCAAGCTCTCAGATCAGCGGGGGCGGATTCTTGCCATCGAGATGGGAGCCTGCACCTGACCTCCCTACCTGAAGAAAATACCCGCGATGGACAAGATTGCCGCCGACTTCAAGGATAAAGGCGTTGATTTCTACAACGTCTACACCAGGGAGCCGCACCCGGGCGAAGATTACAGTGAGAAGAACGACGATAAGAGGTTCGATTTCACGGCCAAGAAAGCCACCAAGACCTATGAGGAACGCCAAGCCTACGCGCTCGAGATGATTGAGTCATTTGGTAATAACCGGCCGATTATGATTGACAGGATCGGCAAGGATTGTGTGCAGAACTCTCTCGGCGGCGGCGCGCCCAACAGTCTGGCGCTGATTGACCGTGAAGGCAAGCTGGTGCTCTGGCAGGCCTGGTCCAATGCAGAAGAGCTGAGGGCCGAACTGGAAGAAATGACCGGCCAGTAAAGCCACAACCGGACCGCAGGGGAAAAAGGGTATTTTCCACATGAGCCAGGTTGGCTCAAAGACAGGAGAAGGGAAGGCGGGGGACCCTGCCTTCCCTTCTTTCCAAACTAGATAAATGAAAACTTTTTAATGACTGCAAAACTGAAAATAACCGCAATCGCCCTGGCCGGGCTGATCCTGGCCTACGGTGCAACGCTCGAGGTGGCCGAAAGCAATTTCGCCTGCGGCTACTGCCACACGGACCAGCATGGGAGTTGGAAAGTGTCTTCACACAAGAGCGCTAACTGCCGGGACTGCCACGTTGAGCCGGGAATCGCGGGTGCGCTCAAAGGTCAGGCCCAGGGAGTTCGCGACCTGCTGGTTGCCCTGACCCGGGGCACGCATATCTCACCCCACGAGGACCCCTTGCCCATTTCAACGCAGAACTGCCGGGACTGCCACGGGGCGATTCTTTTCGTAAATGAACTGGGCTACGAGGACCTGCCCGAGAACAGCCTCAAAGGCCAGGGCCTGGTAATCGGCCACCGGGCACATATTGAAAAGTACGGCATGGAATGCGTAGAGTGCCACCGGGGGGTGGTCCATCGCGACCCGGACGCGGTGGGCAAATACAAAACTAACTGGCCCATGATGAAAAAGGACTGCGGCCGCTGCCACGATGGAACTTTCAGCCGGCGCTTCCAACTGACGGTCAGCTCGGTGGAAGACAGGAAAAGCTGCACGGTTTGCCACCCCTACTACGTAGCGCCCCCGGACGAACAGATTGAATAATCTTTCCTGAGGTGTTAAATTTACCCTGTCGTTCGACACTGATCTGATGAAATCAAGTTTAGTACCTCGCAGCTCCGCCCCGGGGATAGTCAATTTCCAGGAATTTCTTTATTTTCCCCCTTTGGGCTGCCATGCCTGAGGAGAGCTTTCTTGCAGGCAATTCAAACCGGGGGAATTTCATGAGCAGCCTGTTCGAGGAGAATGAACAGATCCTGGACGAGCTGGAGCAGGCCGAGTACCGATTGGAGAAAATCAGGATCGATGGCCCGGCAAAGACCGACGGCGATGAGAAAAGCGAGCTGGCTGCCACGCTGAAAACTCTCGTCGTTCGCCTGGTTGAGAATATCGCCAAAAGCGGCGGCAAGATGGACGAATTTGGCGGCGCTGTCGTGCTGGTCGATCTGGCCGACGTGCTGGAGCGTTACGGTGAGATATTCAAGATTCCCGGGCTGGAAAAGAAGCTTGCCGAACTGCGGACTATGATGGACCAGGCAGGAGGCTGAGCGGAATGATCCGCTCAGGCGGCCTGGCTTCTGCCTCTCTCTCCTGTAAGCGGCATGGGCGTTTCCGTGATCAGGAACAGGTCCTCGATCAGTTTCTGCTCCTGCGAACCCGCCGGGGCGTTTTCCCACGAATTGACAAGCTGCTTTATCTGCTCGTTAGTCAGTAGCGCATTTCCCATCTCTGCCTCTCCTCGGCTATTTGTGTCTGCCCGGTTACATGCCTGACAGCAGATGCAAGAAGTGTGCTCAAAATGCCCCTGGATAGATCTTGCGGCCTTTTTTATTGCAGATAACCGGTACGGGCCGGTTTGACTCCGGGGATACGCGCGGAATGCGGGGACCGGGGAAGATACCGGACTAACAGATATCCTGCAATTCTTCCTGCCGACTGCCGGAAATCCGACAGCTGCTCCGCTCTTGTTGTTAGTTGACCAGTAACAGTACGGCCCCTTTGTGACTGATTGAGTAACAGTGCGGCTGCCCATACCGGCGGCCCCTGGCCGTGAATTCGGCCACCACAGCCTAACTGCCCGATTGACAAGGGATATGCACCGCTTTATCTTGATTCAGGTCATCATGGACCGGTATCACAGGCCGGGTTGCGCCCTGATCCACCTAATTCCGCCCGGAGGCGGGCAATTGCCCAGGAAATCATCGAATAGAAAAAACGGCGACCGCAGGGAAGAGGCACTGGGAATCCTGCTGGTGGCCCTGGGGCTGCTCTGCGCGCTCAGTCTTCTGCCGCGCGGGGTCCTGGCCCCGTTCCTGGCTAGCGCCGATCAGGGCTACCGTAACCTGGTGGGACTGGCGGGCAAGTTTGTCAACGAATCGCTCAAGGACCTGCTGGGCGTACTGGCATACGGGCTGCCCGTGCTGCTGGTGGTCTGGGGCTGGCGTCTGTTCAGCGGACGGGGATCGCGCGTTTACGCGCGGATAACAGTCTACTCTCTGGTCATGGGTGCGGCCGCGGTTATCCTGATCGGCCTGGGCGGCGAACCCGAAACAGTTTCGCTGGACTGGAGCGCCGGCAGGCTGGGCAGCTGGCTGGCCGGGATGTTGAGCCTGGGGCTGGGTCCGGTGGGGGCCTATGTGGCGGTGTCGGCGGTGTTTGTGCTGTTCCTGATTTTCTATTCCGGGCTGTCGCTCAGGACTGTCGCGGGCTGGTTGGTGAGGGCGGCGGCACTGGTTGGCGGTCTTCTGGCAACCGCGCTGAAAGTGGTTTCGGACCGTCCGGCAAAAAGGAAAAAACCGCGCAGGGAGAAGAAGCCTCCGGAGGAGCCGCTTTCCGAGGAGCCGGATGACGCCGGACCGGGACCGGAGTTTGAGCCGTCGCCCGGAGAGCTGCAGGAGGATTTCCAGTTCGACCTGGGGATTCTCGACGAGCAGCCGTCAGCGGAACCCGGCGCAGCAAATGAGGACGAGCAGGACGATGAGCAACAGCGCCCTTCGCGCGCCGCGAGCGGCCCCAGCCTGGACACTCCCGCGGGCGAGGGCGGCTACGAGCTGCCGTCCCTGGAGCTGCTCGAAGACCGCAGTGGAGCCGGCCAGATTGTCAGCCGCGAGGAACTGGAGAAAATGGGCCGGGTGCTGATGAGCAAGCTGGCCGATTTCAGTGTCGAGGGCGAACTGATCAATATCACCCGCGGCCCGCAGGTCAGCACCTTCGAGATCAAGCCCGCCACGGGAATCAAAGTCAACAGGATCGCCGCCCTGGCCGACGACCTGGCGATGGCGATGCACGCCAAAAAGGTGCGGATCATGGCTCCGATTCCCGGCAAGGGAGCGGTGGGGGTCGAGCTGCCCAACCCCGTGCTGGAGATGGTTTCCGCGCGCGATATATTCGAAACCGACGATTTCCGCCGCAGCACCCAGCACCTCCCGATCGGCCTGGGCAAGGACCTCGAGGGCCGGATCAGGGTCGCCGACCTCACGCGTCTGCCCCATCTGCTGATCGCCGGTACCACCGGCAGCGGCAAGAGCGTCTGCATGAACATGATTATCGCCAGCATCCTGTTCAATTTCGGACCCGACCAGGTGCGGATGCTGATGATCGACCCCAAGATGATCGAACTCAGCCTCTACAACGACATCCCCCATCTGCTGCACCCGGTGGTAACCGACGCCAGGGAAACCGCCAGGCTGTTCAAGTGGGCCGCCGCCGAGATGGAGCACCGCTACCGCCTGCTCTCGCGCAACAGTGTGCGCAGTATCGAGGACTACAACACCAAGCTGGCCTCGGGCCATCCGGTGAAAGAGCTGGACGGCACCCTTCAGGACGAGCAGGTGCCGATGCCCTATATCATCATCCTGATCGACGAGCTCAGCGACCTGATGTGCAGCGAAGTCAAGAACGATATCGAGGCCGGGCTGGTCCGGCTGGCCCAGATGGCCCGGGCGGTGGGAATCCACCTGGTGGTCGCCACCCAGCGGCCCTCGGTCGATGTGATCACCGGGCTGATCAAGGCCAATTTCCCCAGCCGGCTCAGCTTCCAGGTCTATTCCAAAACCGACAGCCGCACGATTCTCGATGCCGGCGGCGCCGAGCAGCTCCTGCGCAACGGCGACATGCTGTTCGTGCCCTCCGGCCAGTCGGACCCGGTGCGGATTCAGGGCGCCTACCTGTCCAGCGAGGAAGCGGAAAAGCTGGCCGAGCACTGGCGCGGGCAGCCGTGGTTCACCGATGGCGGGAGTGATGAGGAGGACGCCGGCGAACCCGGGCCGCGCAGCGGAATCCTCGAGGACTTCACACCGCAGATCGAGGGGCTGGAGGAGGAAGAGGACCGCGACGAGCTGTTCGGCGAGGCGGCCAAACTGGTGGTGCGCCACGATCAGGGGTCCACCTCGCTGATCCAGCGCCGGCTGAAAGTTGGTTACGCCCGCGCCGGGCGGATTGTGGACCAGTTGGAGTGCGCCGGGATTGTCGGGCCGCCCGACGGCAGCAAACCGCGAGAGGTGCTGATCGCCGAGGAAGACCTGGCTGCTTTCGGCATTGAATAATTTTTCGGAATTATCCCTTTATTGGTATTGACAGATTTTGGCTATCCCAGGCTGGTCAGGCATTTAATGTCGATTATCGGGATTCAAAAAGCTTTTACGACAATGGAGAATTACAAAGAAAACCTTTAACGCGCTTGTCCTGACTCAAGAAGCCAAAGAATGAAAAGATTGGCAGAAGCAAGGGAAGAAAAGAAAGGCGAGAAGGATGTAAAACAAGTTGAGTTCACTTTTATTTAGTCGTGGAAAGGCAAAATGTCACAGTCTCTATCAGAAGGAACTCCGCCGGAACGAGGAGAAGAAAAAATAACTCCGAGTAATATTATCAATAAATACTGTGCATTAGCTTCCCTGAAAAATGAGAGCGATGTGGAACAGTTCTTCATTTTGCCCCTGCTGGTCGATTTGGGGTATAGCTCTGACTATTTAGAAACCAAAGCAAGTATTCATAAAGAGATGGTCGGTAAGGGCAAGAAGCGCAAACGGTACTTTCCTGATTATCTAGCCTACTCACAAAAGGGAAAAGGGAAACCCGTTCTCATAATCGACGCAAAACACCCTGATGAGGCAGCGGAAGATGGTGTGGAGGATTCACAATTATATGCCTCAGTAATCAGACGCCATATGACCGCTCCGAAACCAGACCAATATTGCGTCGGCATAAATGGGCACAAGCTACTAGTCAAGCACTATGATAGTGACAACATTATGCACGACCTCAGTTTTGAGGATTTTGTGGATGGGAATGCAAAATTTGAGTTGCTCAAGCATGATTTGAGCAGAGAAGCGTTAGCCGTCCAACAGAAGACTAAGGCGCAAACCGAGGCTTTTGAATTTAGAACGGTCACCCCCCCGGACCTACCAAGCATATTTGAAATGTGCCATCGGAAGATTTGGAAAGCGGAAAAGAGGAGTCCCGCCTCAGCGTTTTATGAATTTGCTAAAATCATGTTTGTTAAGATCAGCGAGGATAGGAAATTGCACGAAAAGGTATCTTCGCAACCGCCAATAGGTCTAGTTGCTGGATATGTACCCAGAGAATATGTCCGTCTCTCCGTACATTGGATAAATGAAATGGAAGAGGTTACGGACAACCCAATCGATACAATATTGTTTTCGCAATTAGCCCAGTCAATTGAACTGCAAATCCTGCAAAAAGAAAAGAAGAGAATATTTGAACAAGGTGAAGGCATAAGACTAGCGCCGTCCACCGTAAAAGAAGTTATCAAAATACTTGAACATCTTGACCTTTACGCAGTAGATGAAGACTTGAATGGCAGACTGTTTGAAACATTCTTGACGGCTACGATGAGGGGGCAAGCATTGGGGCAATTTTTTACCCCAAGAGCGGTAGTGAAATTTATGGTCAAAATGGCCAAGCTCCGCGCATCGGCAGAACATATGGATAGAGTTATAGATGGCTGTTGTGGTACAGGCGGATTCCTGATTGAAGCAATGGCTAATATGAGTGAGACGCTCAATAATAATAAAGGCTTGAGTCAGATTGAAAAAGATACCCTTATTAAACAATTACGGACGGAAGCCTTGTGGGGTATAGATGCAGGACAAGACCCGCCAATTGCTAGAATCGCCAGATTAAATATGCTTCTTCATAAAGATGGAGGAAGCCGAATTTACTATGCTGACTCGCTGGATAAGCAGTTACGAGTAGAAGCCGGATTACCTATCAGTACGAAACAGGAAATTGATGAACTACGCACTATGTTAGTGACCGACAAGATAAATTTCACCACCATTCTTAGTAATCCACCATTCTCAATGACCTATGAAAGAAAAGACCCTAAAGAATTGAGTGTTCTGAATGATTATAGTCTCTCTATAGATGAAAAGGGCAGGCCGAGAACGTCTCTAAAATCCTCAGTTATGTTTATTGAGCGCTATTGGGATTTGTTAGAGAAGGGTGGCAGACTACTTACCGTAATGGATGATAGCGTCCTCAATACTCGAACTGCTTGCCCCTTCAGGGAATATATCCTAAACCATTTTGTGATTAAGGCAGTAATCTCACTACCAAAAAACGCGTTTGTCAAGGCTCAGGGTTCAGTATCCACATCCGTGTTATACCTTAGAAAAAAAACTGTCCCGTTAGAGCCTCAGCCAAGCATATTTATGGCATTATGTGTGAACATAGGGCACAACGACTCTGGAAAAGAACGCCCGCAGCTTAATGAATTGCCTCAGATTTTGGAACGCTATCGCCAGTTTGAAGAAACCGGGAAATTAAGCGAGCAGTCATCCACCACAGGGTTCATAGTCGATAGTCTGTTGTCTAATAATCCCACCAAGCGACTTGATGCTCAATTCTTTAATCCACGATATTTCACCAGCATGAATTTGCTTGAGAAAATAGCCCAAGAACGCAAGTGGAAAGTTTTTCCGCTGGAAAGTCTGCTAATAGATAGTAAAGAGGCGCTCACTGGTGGTGCAACGCCTTTAGGAGCTGCCTATCCTGATGAGGGTGCGAAGTTCATTCGAGTTCAAAATGTTCGCCCAAACCGTCTAGTTTGGAATCCAGAAGTAGACCACTGTATTGACTCCCATACTCACACCGTTACCTTGAAAAGGTCACAACTAAGAAAAGATGACGTGGTATTTACTATAACTGGTTCTTATGGTATTGCCGCTGTTGTTCCTGACCACTTCGGAGAGGCCAATATGAATCAACATAGTGTACGTATTCGCGTGAATGACGATGTGCTTCCTGAATATTTGAGCGTCGTTCTAAATACAGAACTTTGTCGTCCGCAGATAGATAGGGCAGCCACTGGCTCATCTCGGTTGGCTCTTGATTACACGTCTGTCAGAAAGTTAAGAATTTTACTTCCACCAAACAAAGACGAACAGGCCAAGATAGTAAAATCTGTAATGGATAAACTGATTCAATCTATCAACCTACGCAATCAGTCTGAACAACTTGAATCTCAAATGTTACAGGTGTTGAATTAGCGTCTTTTAAGGTAACTCACTCAGGATTTGAATAAAGGAAGCAATGCCAATAGCGGGATAATTCCGTAATTTTTCCTTTTTCTCGACAAATCTGACAGCGGTCCCATATACTACCACATTTTCTATCATGAATGGCATCAACCGATGAGAATTATCCCCCGGAAAACATGGTTTTATCCGCTGGTGCTTTTCCTGTTGGTTCCCGCAGCCGGCAGCGCCGCTGATTTCCAGGCCGTGCTGGCGGGCATCGACCGCTATTACGAGACGGTTTCGAGCCTCCAGGCCAGTTTCACCCAGCTTGTCGAGGTCCCCGTCCTGGAGAAAAGCGAGACTTTCAGCGGGACGCTCTTTTTCCTCAAGCCGAATCTGATCAGGCTCGAATACAGCAAGCCGGAAGGTCAGCTGCTGGTGGCCGACGGGACGGACTGGTGGTTCTACATGCCTCAACAGGAGGTCCCCCAGGTGCTGCGCGCGCCGATGAAACAGGAGCCGGGCGAGGCTCCGGTCTATATCCTCGGCGGCAGGATGGCCGAACGGTTCAGCGGCAGGCTGACCGGCACGGAAAGGCGCGGCGGAACGGAGTGCTATGTGCTGGAGCTCCAGCCGCGCAGCCGGACCGCCTACTACCGCTCCCTGCGCGCCTGGGTCGGTACCCGGACTTTCGCCACCCGGGCGGTGCGCTATGTCGACGAGAGCGGGAATTTCAATACGTTCGATCTGGCAGGGCACAGGGCGGGAATTGAGCTGCCCCCGGCGATGTTTTCGTTCGAGCCTCCTGCCGAGGCCCAGGTGCTGGAAGCGGAGTCTCCGGGCGGGGAGCGCGCGCCGTGACCGACCCCGGCGCGCAGGATCATGAGGATTTATATCGACGGCAGATGATGACCAGGCCTGGCCGGAGAGATGGTTTGACAGCTCGGAACACGATCAAGCGCTTGGAGGCGATGGGCAGCCGGGAAAATATCGAGGGTATGGCCCGTTACGGAATTAAACCCGGCCGGGCGCTGGGTGTACCGATGACGGCTATTCGTGCCATGTCCCGCGAAATCGGTGTCAACCACGCCCTGGCGCTGGAACTCTGGGACGAGGGTATCCACGAGAGCCGTCTGCTGGCCGCCCTGCTGGCCGACCCCGCGGAAGTGGACGGCGAACTGATGGATCTCTGGGCCGCGGCTTTCGACAGCTGGGCCTTGTGCGACACCACCTGCGGCAGCCTGTTCCGCAAGACCGTCGCTGCCTGGGAGAAAGCCGGGGAGTGGAGCCGTCGCGATGAGCTGTTTGTCAAGCGGGCTGGGTTCACGATGATGGCCTGGCTGGCGGTCCACGACAAGCGCGCGCCCGACAGCAGTTTCACTCCGCTGCTTAAACTCATCCGCCGGGGGGCGAAAGACGAACGCCCGCTGGTGAAGAAAGCGGTCAACTGGGCCCTGCGCCAGATCGGCAAGCGCAACGTGAGGCTGAACTCCAGGGCGATCGCACTGGCTGTGGAACTGGCCGGGACAGGAGGCAAGGCCGAGTGCTGGGTGGCTCACGGGGCTCTTCGCGAACTGACCGGTAGCAAGGTCCAAGGCAGGCTCACCGCAAGGAAAGGGACGTAAGATGGGGACTGTCGAACGGATAATCTCCTCCCTGCGCCGTTCAGGCGCGCTGATTCTCAGCAATATCTGGCTGCTGGGCTGGGCGTTTCTCTATTCGTTCACCGGCCCGGTCCTTTTGCTGGGAGGCACCGGCCTGCCGGTGCTGTACTGGTGGCAAAAGGGACGCTATTTCGAGCCGGGGCTGCTGTTCACCGACCCGGCAGCGTTCGTGCTGGGCCACGGACAGCTTATCCTGTGGTCGCTGGCGGGCAGCTTTGTCGGTTTTGCGATCTACATAATCGTGCTGCTGTTCTACCAGGGAGCGCTGACAGGCGTGGTCGCCCGCGGGATTGTCCCCGGCGAACAGGGGGCGGGCAAGGTCGACCACATGGAGTTCTGGAGCGAGGGTTCCGCTCTGTTCGGCCACAGCATGGGGACAGCCACGCTGGCCTCGCTGCTGCCTCTGCTGCCGGGGCTGGCCCTGCTGGCATTCGTCTCGATCCTGGCCTTCAAGGTACCCGACCTCGTGGCTGGCGGACTGGGTTTCACATCGCCGGTGCTGATAATCTCGGTGGCCGGAGCCGTGGTCACGGGCCTGCTGACCGTTCTCACCGGCTGGCTGGCGTTTCTCTGGTATCAGTTCGCCCTGGCCGCCGCCAGGGTCGAGGGCTGCGCGGCGGGAGGGGCGCTGGGCAGGGCCTGGCGGTTTTTCACCTCCCGCTGGACGCTGGTTGTGGTCTTCGTGTTAGCCATGATCCTGCTCGGTTTCCTGAGCTGGGGCGTGTCAGCGCCGTTTTCGATGGGCGGCAAGTTCGTCCGGGACTGGAGCGCTCCGCTGGGCATGGCGATGCAGATTGTCGGGGCGCCGCTGGGGGCGGTGCTGGGTATCTTCATGAACCTCTGGCTCAAGTGCGCGCTGGTGGTGCTGTTTATCGACAACCGCTGAGGGATATTACGATCTAGGGGCGACGCATGCGTCGCCCGCGCGGGCATTAGTGAGTCTCGGTAGTTTGATATGCCGGAGGGTAAAGACACAAGGAACACACTCCGCCAGTTTCACGGGCACCCCTCTTGATAGAGGGGAATTTCGGGTGTAGGGGCGGACCCATCTGTCCGCCCGCTGAATTTGTGAGAGGAGAACGAGTTGCAGACAGATGCCGGTCGGGCTATTCCTGTCGGTCTGATTACCCTGGGCTGCGCCAAGAACGAGGTGGACAGCGAGTACATGCTGGCCGACCTTCGCAACGGCGGGTTCGAGCCGGTGGAGGACCTGGCCGTGGCCGAGGCGGTGGTGGTCAACACCTGCGCCTTTATCGAGCCTGCCCGCGAGGAGGCGGTGGAGACAATCCTCGAAGCCGCCCGTCTCAAACAGACCGCTGCCTGCCGGGTGCTGGCCGTGGTGGGCTGCATGGCCCAGCGCTACCGCGCCGAACTGGCCGAAAGTCTGCCCGAGGTGGATATTTTTATCGGTGTCGGAGCGGACCAGCGCTCGCTGCCGGACCAGCTCCGCGGCAGGCTGGGTATCGCCGCTCCCGCTTCCTGCGACCTTCCCGCTGTCCCCCGCGTGGTCGAGACCGCGGGCCAGGGCTGGGCCTACCTCAAGGTGTCCGAGGGCTGCAGCAACCGCTGCAGCTACTGCGCGATCCCGCTGATCCGGGGTTCGCTGGCCAGCCGCACCGCCGGGGATATCGTGGAGGAGGCCCGTTATCTTGAGAGCCTGGGCGTGAAAGAGCTGGTGCTGATCGCCCAGGATGTCACCGCCTGGGGCGCGGACCGTCAGGGTTCACCCGCCGGTTTGACCGGCCTGCTGGAAGATTTGCTGCAAGAAACCTCGGTCCCGTGGATCAGGCTGCTCTACACACACCCGGCTCGTCTGGACGAGCAGGTCCTGCGGCTGATCGGCGCGGAGGACCGGATCGTGCCCTATCTCGACATGCCGGTCCAGCATGCCAGCGACAGGATGCTGGAGCGCATGGGCCGCGGAGTGAACCGCGAGGAGATGATCGAGCTGGTCGGGATGGCCCGGCGGCTGGTTGACAATCCCGTGCTGCGCACCACGGTGATGGTGGGGTTTCCCGGCGAGGGCCGGCGGGATTTCGAGCAACTGCTGGAGTTTATCGCCCAGGTGCGGTTCGACCGCCTGGGCGCATTTGTCTACTCCCAGGAGGAGGGCACCCGCGCGGCCGACTGGCCGGACAGCGTTCCCCGCGCCGAGAAGGAACGTCGCCTGGAGGCGGTGATGGAACTCCAGCGGGATATCAGCGCCGAATTGAACCAAGCGCGGGTGGGCCGGACAGTCCCGGTGCTGGTGGAGCGGCAGGCAGCTGCCGATGAGGCTCCCGGCGGGCAATACCGCTGGGCGGGACGCAGCCGGGCGCATGCTCCCGAGGTCGACGGCCAGGTGTTTTTTACCGATTCAGTCGACGGGGAAAATTCAATCTCTCCGGGACGGATAATCCCTGTCTCGATCACCGAAAGCGGCGACTACGACCTGTTCGGCGCTCCGGCCGCCGGGTGAGCGAATGAGATGCGCGCCGCGGTCCTACAGGTTGTGTTTTTGGCGCGCCGGAATTAAAATTATCCAGTCACGCCGTTTCAGCGGATGAAGCGGCGTTCGTGCACGGTCCCGGGCGGCCGGCGGAGACGAATGTCTCCGGGGATGTTTCGGGACCGCAGACCGCGAGGGGTGCCGGCAGGGGATGCCGTATCCACTCGGGCAAATTTACCACTTTATGGGCCGACCATGCCGACCATTTGTTCCGGAGCCAAACCAGCCGCCAAGCATCTCGGGACAATTGCCCTCCTTGCCTTGCTTCTCTGTCTCCTGTTCGCGGTTCCCGCATTTGCCCAGGACCAGCCCGTTGTCGTCTCCAACGTCAAAGTTGAGCCTAACCCGTTCAGCCCCAACAACGACGGGGTCAACGAAACCACAAAATTCAGTTTTACGCTCACCGAAGCCTCCGCGGTCACAATCGAGCTGGTCTGGTTTTCCAATCCGGTGGTGGTCGATGGCGTCACGCTGCATTCAGGCCCGCTCAACGACACTCTGCGCCTGGGCGACTCGGACGTGCCGTTCGCCTCGGATATGATTTATTTGGACAGTGCGGCTGTAAGCGGTCTCAACGAATACATCTGGGACGGCATGCTCGGCGCCCTGCAGGTGCCGGACTCGACTTATACCTACCTGATCCGCGCCGAGGACCTGGACGCCGACGACCAGTTCACCACCCAGCCGGTTACCGGTACTCTGCAGATCGACAGCAACCCGCCGGTAATCAGCTCGGTCGGAGTTTCACCCAACCCGTTCAGCCCCAATGGCGATAAGATCAACGACGAAGCGAATATTACATTTACCCTCTCGGGATTGCCGAATAACGCGAAAGTAGGCGATATCGCCTTCAGCATCAGCTACGATAATGAAGGTAATCCAATATCATTCAATCTGGACACCGGGAATACGACCGACGAGTTTCTCAACAGCGACACACTAGACGTCCCTTTTGCGCCGATAAAGTTGCAGTTCATTCCGAAAAATCTGAACATCGAGTCTATCAGCTTTGTCATCCAGGGTGGACGGGTTCTGGATTCAGGGGACACCGTGGCGGTATCGTCCAATGTGGAAATCCCCGGCCATGATCAGGATAATCCAGCGGACCGCAGTGTGACTTCACTGGTTAAATTCAGCTTCATCGATAAGGTATTCAACGAGGATGGGAGCCGTAACGACAATCCGAGCAATCTGGTGGAAGTGCGCACTTTTGCGGGCAACGTTCGGGTGGAGGTGAACAACAGCTCCAACGAGCAGGTGGCGTCATACCTCGAGCTCGATCCTCCGTTTATCGGTAACGGGTCATATACCGCATCGCTGGCAACGGAACTGCCCGACGATACCTACACCTTCATCATCACCGCTGTTGACGAAAGCGGAAATCTGGCCAGGCAGACAGGCCAGGTGACCGCGATCAGCGAAGCCTTTGCGATATCAGGCTTGGTTGCATCTCCGGACACTATCAGCCCTGCGGACCAGAACAATCGATTGGATTTAACCACAATAAGCTACACCATAAACCGCGCCGGTACAGTGACACTGCAGATTTTCAGGGACAGCACCGCATTCGTCCAGAATAATCTGGTGAGAACTTTGTACAGTAATCGCGAGCAACAGGAAGGGTCTCACAATATTAGTTGGGATGGCAAAAATGATGTTGGAGAATTCGTCAGCCAAAATCTGGAACAGAATTACCGTGTTATTCTCTCGGTATTTGACCCGATAACTTTTGAGACTACCGAATCCAGAACATTAGTCCGGGTAGATAATGCGCCGCCGGAAGAAGTATTTCTTTCTCCATTGCCGAGGAGAACGAATCAGGGTACTCTGGCTGTTGACGGACGCGCCAGTGCCAACGATTCGGTTATAATCTATCTCAATTCTGAAATTCAGACTATTACAGAGGCGGGTTCTACAGGTGTTTTCACAATTCAACTTGTTTTGGGCGGTGATGGCATTAAACGCATATTCGCGCATAGTTTCGATCGAGTCGGTAACGGCCCCACTGTCAGCGACACCCAGGCAGTTATACTGGACACTCAGCCACCGGTGGCGGTAGATACCGTAATTCGCTCAGGTGGTGAAAGAATTTCCCTGATCGGCACGCTGCTTACATCGTTCGGCCCCTCCGATACACTCGAATTAGTGCTCTCTGACACTTCCGGAGCCGCCACGGGAGTCGAACTGAGCAAGACCAGCCTGAGGGTGGCCGGTCCCTCAGGACGGGAAATCAGCGGCAGCGTATTGTTGGTTGAACCGGATACGGTGCGGTTCGTTCCTGCGACCGAGCAGACAGCGCTGGGCACGGACACCTTGATCGCCACGTTCGCCGACAGTCTAGGCAACCAGGGATCTCTTCGTGTAGTATTCAACCTCGGTCAGGCCCGGCCCGCGCCCAGCCTGGACAGCCTGAGTGTCAACCTGTCGCGCGGCGGGTATCTTAACAGCCTGCTTGACCTCTCGCAGAGCGGCAGTCAGTGGATTTTCACGGCCCATATCACCGACCACAGCGGCACCGGGCTTGACAGCGCCGCCAGCACGGTGGCGATGATCAACCGCTCGACCCAGGATATTATCGAGGGCGACTGGCGGGTGGTTAACGGCAATATCGAGTACACCGTTACGCAGAATATCGCCACCGACGGCTCGATGGACGGCTGGTTCGTGCTGGTGATGGTTGTCAACGACGACGATCCGGCCACCGCCACCCTGGTCGGCTCCGACTCGCTGTTCAACGACACCCGCCGTCCCGACACGCTGAGCGTGACAGCGGACTCGGCGAGAGTGGCAGTGACTCTTCGGGACATCATTCCGGGCTCCGGTGTGAGTCTGCTGCAAAGCAGGATCGACGTGCCGGCGGTTGCCTCGCAGCAGAAATCATTCACCAACGACGGGGACAGCACGCTGTTCGTGGAGTTCGATCCGCCGCTGGGCGCGGCGGGGATCTATTCGATCGATATCACGGTTTTCGACCGGGCGGGCAACTCGCGCCAGCTCACCCGCCAGTTCGCGATCGGCGGTGAACAGGTGCGCCCGCGGGTGGTTGCGGCAAGCGAACCCTACGGCGGTCCGGTGCGCACGGAAGATATCACCCAGCCGCTGCGCTCGTGGGTTCTGCTGGAGGATGTGGCCGGGGCGGGGATCGACTGGGACGCTACTGCAATAACTCTGCTGTCGCCCGATTCATCAGCACTCGAGGGCACAGTGGCCCGAACCGGAGACACGCTGGCCCTGACACTCGACGGCCTGATTTCAAATAGCGGCGAAGCAGACGGCCGGTACTCGCTGAACGTCCATGCTGTTGACGTTTTGGGCGGGGAGCTGGATACGACTCTGAGTTTCATCCTGGACAATGTCGCTCCGGACACCGTGGCAGTGGTATTCGTGGGTGACAGCAGCACGATCCGCGTCAGTGTCACGGACCGCCCGGCTGTTGAGGGTACGGACTCGTCGGGGGTGGTTATTTTGAGCGCGTCGGCCGCAATGTCCGGCCCGGATGGTCAGCCGGTGCAGTTTGTCACCAATTACGATGGCAGCAACACGCTCATTATCACAATAGTGGGCGGCAAGCCGCAGGCGGCTGGCATTTATATCCTCAGCCTGTCGATTCTCGATGCCGCCGGCAACAGCCGCACGGTTCAGATCCCGTTCCCGCTCAATGTCACCGGCATACTTACCGTTTTTCCGCCGGACAGCTCGATCGTTAGCGGAGGGCTGAGCGCGGTCGTGGTGTGGGCCGACGGCCTGCCGGAAGACGAAGCGGCCGGGAGCGGCAGCACGATTCGGGTAACCCGCAACGGCGTACTGGCGGGCGGAACGAGCACTGTAGTCGGGGACAGCCTGGTATTTACGTTCAGCGACACCCTGGCGGTGGACGGGACCGACGACGGCCTGTACGCGGTCGAAGCGTTCTACGACGCGGCTTCGCTGGGACAGCAGCGTGATGTCAACACGATATTCACCAATGACAACCTTCCTCCCGACACTGTGAGTGTCGCAGTCGATCCCTCTGCCGGCGGGACCCTGGTCACGGTGGCGCTGACCGACGGCGGCAGTTACCCTCAGGTAGCGGGTATCGACCGGGACGCCACCAGCGCGGTGGTGATCGATCCCTCGGGACGGGAGTTCTCGCCGCTGAGCAGGCGCTGGCTCGATGAAACCACAATCGAGTACAGCCTGGCGGCGTTCTCACAGGGAGGCCTGCATAAGCTGAGGCTGACCGCAACCGACCTGGCCGGGCAATCGGCCCTGTTCAGTATTCCGGTGGTCAATAACGAGGGAACGGGCTCCGGGGCCAGCACGGCCTATGTCGAGGAGGTCCCGGCGCGGACAAGCGCTCATATTAGTTTCGTCTCCGGGCGCGGGGGCACCACTATCACCAGGGCCATCCTGCGGATCTTCAACCTTCGCGGCGACCTCGTGCGCAGAATCGACGCCACCGGCAGGATCGGTTCCAACGGCAACCAGGTGAGCGCCGAGTGGCTGCTGGCAAACGACGGCGGCAAGTATGTCAACAACGGCGTGTTTATCTACTACTGGGAAGTGACTTTCAGCGATGGCCGCACGGAGCGGATTCGCAAGACCCTGGCTGTCGCCAGAAGATAGCGCGGAGTGAGCTGGTAAGGTGACTCGGATCAAAACGACAATCCTCCTGATTTCTACTGCGGCACTGCTGCTGTCGCTGCCCGTGGCGATCCTGGCCGCGTCCAGCTCGGTGACCGCCGGGGCGTTCGCCAGCTACCCGGTGAGTGTCCGGGGCGCCGGAATGGGCGGAGTGTACGCGGCGGTGGTGGAGAACCTCGGCGGCGCGTACCATAACCCGGCCAGGCTTGGTTTTACCGACAGCCGTTCGACCGGGATCAGCTACGCCGACATGAGCGGGCTGGGCCTGGTGCGCAACATTTATCTGGAGTATGTCCAGCCGGATAAGGGCTACGGCGCGGCGGGGCTTTACTGGAACTGGCGCGGCACCGATGTGGAGGGGCCGGGCGGCGAGGGCGAACTGGGGTACGCGGAGAATACGGTTTCCTACGGGCTGGGCAAACGGTTCGGTCAATATTTCGCGGTCGGCGCGGCTCTGAAAGGCTATTTCATCTCGACTGATATCGACGACGCCGGGGGCAAGGGCGGAGCGCTCGACCTGGCGGTGTTTGTCCGTCCCGACCCCTGGACCACTGTCGCTCTCGTGGTGCGCAACGCGATCAGCCGAGTGGAGTGGGACACCGGTCTGGGTGACAAACTGCCGCTGGAGATCGAGCTGGGAGCCACGTATCTGATAATCGACGGGCTGTTGGGGGCCGCGGAACTGCGGTTCGAGCAGGGCCATTTCAATTCGTTCGCCCTGGGAGTCGAGTACGTGCTGATGCCCGAACTGGCCACCGCCCGCGGCGGCCTCACCCACCGTTTCGACCGCACCTATCCCTCGTTCGGCCTGGGGTTCACCCCCGGCGCGTTCCGGATCGACTACGCCGCCGAGATCGACGCGGGCGGCAGCGGTCTGGGTACAACCCACCGGCTGGGAATGAGTATCGATTTCTGATTAAAAAAGATAGTTGACTAAACCCCCGGTTTTCTGGTAAAATACAATCGAACATCGCATTACGATGAAGCTGACAGGTTTTTGCCCAACCGATGGGCGGAACCTAGACTGGGGGGTTTGACAATGAAACAGAAATTGGCTTCCATCGGCCGTATCCTGGTGCTGGCAGTCGGCCTGGCCACCGCCGCGGTGGCGGTGCTGGTGATGGTGACCAGCGACGACCTGGCCGTACGGGTGACCGCCCTGGTGGCCCTGGCCGGAGGCGTGATTATCCTGCTGCTGGCCGCGCTGATCGACAGGGTGAGCGTGTTCGGCCAGATATTGCGTCACGTGCAATACCTGACCCAGAGCTCGCAGTACACCGCGCGGCTGGTGCACGAGATCACCGAGGTGATGCACGCGATCCAGGAAATGGAAGAGCAGCAGCAGAACCCGGGAAAGATTAGCGGCGGCGGCAACTCCGGTGGGGGACTCACCGAGGAGTTGAGCGCCGAGGAACTGGAACTGGCCAGCACGCTGCAGCAGTTCGAGGAGTGAGATCGGGTATAATTGGGATATTAAAAAGGGCGCTGAAAAGCGCCCTTTTTCTTTGGAGCTAATTCAAACCAGGCGACGCATGCGTCGCCCCCTGCGGCATCTGCAAATATTCCGACTTATCACGGTTTTTCCCTGTCGATCTCCCAGCGTAACTGATTATTTAGTATGTATTCCCGGATATCCGGCAAATCATCACCTTTACGTATAACGCGCTCGTAGTAACCTCTTTGCCAGACCTGCACACCTGGGGAACCACGTAAGAGATTGATCTCTCTTGTCGCGGCGGATTTGAACGGGCCTATAATCGCTCCAAGGGAACCCTTTGCAGGTCCGGACAATCTTTGCGTAGGGGCGATGCATGCGTCGCCCGCCGTATGTTCAGGGATATTTATCAATCCATGGATATGGTTTGGCATGACAATGAATTGATCCAAGGTCACTAAAGGACAATGGTTTGGAATTTCCTCCCAACATCTACTTACTATTCTTCCAATGGCACTCAACCTCATCTTTCCAATAATAACATCTCCAAAAAGGCATTTACTATCTTTGGTCGAGATGGTAACAAAATATGCTCCCGGCGAGGTATAATCGAAGTCAGGCAAGCGAATGTTTTTGCGGTTTGACTTTTCAGGTAATTTGTTCATTATTGGGCAAAAAATTAACGGGCGACGCATGCGTCGCCCCTACTTTTTTTCTACTTCCCCTTCAAAGAAATCCAGATGTGGATCATGTCCGCCAGGAAAATCAGTAACCAGACAAATGACAATACGAATCTTGTTTGATCATCGACTACCACAAGAGATTGAAAGCGTAGAAAAAATACCCCGGCTACAACCACCACCACGTAAACCCAGCCCTGCCACGTTATCGGCCTTAGTCCCCAGCCGAAATAGCGCTTGGTGGTAAACCACTCCTTCTTTACCGATCACTTCTTTAGTGCCCTTTTGTTATTAGATTGCTCCAATAAGAATCCCCTCTATCAAGAGGGGTGCCCGCGTCAGCGGGCGGGGTGTGTGGATTTCGCGTAAACATGCGGGCGAACACCAGGTTCGTCCCTACGGGACAGAAATACCTGTTTGCAGCTCCATCATTTTTTCAGCGCCCGCACAGCCTTGCCCTGCTCCACCCATGTCTCGTGCAGGGTCAGCAGGTCGGATAAAATCTCCAGCATCCGCACGCCCATCCTGTAGTAGCGCTCGGCGTTCTCGATTTCGCACGGCAGGGCCAGGGGCACGCCGGCCTTGTCAGCCACCGCAATCACTTTCTCCGTGGCCGCCAGCACCTTGTCGTTGTAACGCTCCGGCCTCCGCAGGCCGAGCGACAAGCTGTAGTCGGCCGCCCCGAACATCACCCAGTCCAGCCCGTCCACGGCCAATATCTCGTCCAGGTGCGGCATGGCGTCCACGTGCTCGATCATCACCCCCACCATCGGCTCGGCATCGCTCCACTCCACCCAGGGTTTGCCGGCGTCGGTGCCCCAGTCGGCGGAAAAACAATCGCCGGCGTAACCGCGGATACCTTTCGGCGGAAATTTGGCCGCCCGCACTACCGCCTCGCAGTCGTCGCGGGTGACAATATTAGGCACCAGCACGGCTCCGGCCCCGATCTCCAGCGCCTTGCGCACCAGGTAAGGGTCGTCTTTGTCCACTCTCAGCACCGGGCAGATATCGGCGATAACGGCCGCGCGGATCAGGTTCTCGGCAGTGAAATCGCGCCGCCACGAGTGCTCGCCGTCGATCCGGATAAAATCCAGGCCGGCGTGTCCGGCGATCTCGACTACATTCGGGCTCCAGGAGTGGACCGCCGTACCGACCGCCACGCCTCCTCCGGAGAGAATTTTTCGCAGCTTGTTGGATTTGTGAGTCATCAGGAATCCCGAGTGAAATTACGGTTGATAGCCCGGCCCGCGCACGAACCGGCCGGGAGTGGCACCGGTATGCTCCCCCGCGGCGACCACCGGCGTACCGTTGACCAGCACATACTCGACTCCGGTGGCGAACTGCATCGGCTCCTCGTAGGTGGCGTTGTCCCGGATAGTGGCCGGGTCGAATACGACCACGTCGGCGAAATAGCCCGGAGCCAGCAGACCGCGGTCGGTCAGGCCCAGGTTTTCGCAGGTCAGGCCGCTTATCCGGTGGATCGCCTGTTCCAGTGGAGCCACCTGCTGGTCGCGGACATAGCGGCCCAGGAACCGCGCGTAGGAACCGTAGGCCCGGGGGTGCGTGCTCGAGAGCAGGAACACCCCTTCGGGAGCGGCAGAGAGGGCGTCGCTGCAGATACCCACCCAGGGCTGGGAGAGCTTGAGCCGGATATTGTCCTCGCTCATTGCGAAATAGACCATCTGCACCCGGCTGTTATCCTTCACCACCAGATCCATCGCGGCCTCGGCCGGGCTGACATCCCACATTTCAGCTATCTCGGTCAATGTCTTGCCGGTCAGCGGCTTGAGCGAATCCTGCTGGAGCCCCACCACCAGGCAGCCGTCCGAACCAGACAGGTCGAAGAAGTTTTCCCAGTCCTCGCCGCGATGGTTCATCTCATCGGCGACTTTCCGGCGGATGCTGGGGTCCTTGAGATTTGCCACCCACCGGTCATGGCCGCCTTCCTGCACCCAGGGCGGCATGGCCCCGTTGAGTCCCGTGCTGGCGGCGGTGTAGGTGTAAACATCGGCGGTGACATGCAGCCCCTCGGCCCGGGCCAGTTCGATCTTTTCGATAGCCTGGGCCAGCTTGGGCCAGTTGTCCTCGCCTGCGGCCTTGAGATGAAACACCTCGCCGCGGATCCCGGACTCGCGGACCACTCTCAGGAACTCGTCGAGCGCATCCAGCAGCCCGTAGCTTTCCGAGCGAAGGTGGGAAGTGTGGAGGCCGTTGTACTTGGCGGCCGCCTTGCACAACGCCACCAGCTCGTCGGTTTCGGCGTAGAAGCCCGGAGCGTAGATCAGCGAGCTGGCCACGCCCATCGCTCCCTCGCGCATCGCCTCCTCCACCAGTTCGCACATCCGCTCCAGTTCCTCGTCGGTGGGGGGGCGGTCCTCGTAGCCGATTACGTAAATCCGCGGAGTGGCCGCGCCGATAAACGAGCCGACGTTGCAGGAGACACCCTTGTCCTCCAGGAACTGGAGGTAGCCGGCCAGCGAGGTCCACTCGATATCGTATTGGATATCGCCCTGGCGGGCCTTCATTTCGTGTTTCATCCCCTCGGTCAGCGGCCCCATCGACTCTCCCTCGCCGGTGACCTCGAGCGTTACGCCCTGCATGATGTCGCTCTTGCTCCGGCCGTCCTCGATCAGCGACTCGTTGGCCCAGCTCATCAGGTTGACAAACCCCGGGCTGACCGCTTTTCCGGCAGCGTCGATTTCCAGCCCGGCTGTCGCGCCCTCAGGCAGCTGGCCCACCGCGGCGATAGTGTCATCCACAACCGCCAGATCGCCGGTGTATCCCGGTGCGCCGGAGCCGTCGTAAATCGTTCCGCCGCGGATGATAATGTCGTAGCGGGGGGGACTTGAACAGGCGAGAGCGAGGCAGGCGGTCAGGGCTGTCAGCAGGGTGAAGCGGGTCATCGGGTGCTCCTTTCTCCGTTCGTGGGTACGAGGCTTTTCCCGCGCTGAGTCAGCGGGAGTATATCGAGGGTTTGTGCACGTAGCACTCCTCGTAGTCGGCGGGCTCGGTGCCCACCTTGAACATCTCGGTATAAACCCGGTCCTCGGGGCAGAAACGGGTGGCCAGCAGTCCGGAACTCTTGCAGACCAGCCTGGTGGTCAGGCCCTCGGGGGGAGCGGGGAACTCATGCAGCTCGGTCATCCCTTCATGAGCGTCGCGCATGAAATTGGCCCAGACAGGCACGGCCAGCACGCTGCCGGTGCCGCGGTTGACAATCCGGCGCGGCTGGTCGAAGCCGATCCACACGCCGCAGACCAGGTCGGCGGTGTAGCCCACGAACCAGGCGTCAGTGTAGTTGTTGGTGGTGCCGGTCTTGCCGCCTGCCGGCAGGGTGAACCCCAGCCGTCGCGTGCCGGCGCCGGTGCCGAAATCGACCACATTGCGCATCATATCGAGCACGATATAGGCGGTCTGCTTGCCCAGGACCTCCTCGCGCATGGGACGGTAGCGGCGGACCAGGTTCCCGTTGCGGTCAGTGATGGCGGTAATAGTCATCGGCCCCACCCGCACGCCGAGGTTGGGGAAAGTGGTGTAGGCGCTCACCAGCTCGATCGGGTAGACATCGGCGCTGCCCACGGCGATACTCTCCACCGCCGGGATCCGGGTGGTAATTCCCATCCGGCGGGCGTAGGCGGCCACGGTTTCCGCGCCGACAGTCATCAGGGTCTTGATCGCCACCAGGTTGATCGAGCTGATTATCCCGGCGCGCATGGTGATCGCCCCGCGGAACTCGCCCGTGTAGTTCGAGGGCCGCCAGAGTGTGCCGTCGGCCTGCTCGATAGCGATCGGGCTGTCCTCCACCACCTGGCAGGCGGGGATCCCGTTGTCGATCGCCGCTGTATAGACGAACGGCTTGAACGCACTGCCGGGCTGGCGCAGGGCCTGGACGGCGCGGTTGAACTTGCTCTCCCAGAAATTCCGCCCCCCCACCATCACCCTCACTCCCCCGTCGCCCGGGTCCATCGCAACCAGTGCACCCTGGAGATACTCAGTCTCGGTCAACTCCCGCACCGAGAGGCTGTCATCGCCGATTACCTCGCGCCGCGTTTTGTGGTTGAACGGCCTGATCTGGCCGCTTTCGATCAGCTGAATCTGCTCCTCGAGATATTTCTCGGCGGCCTGCTGCATCGACAGGTCGAGCGTTGTGTAGATTTGCAGGCCGCGATGGTACAGCTCGTCCTCGCTGTAGTCGCCCAGGAGCTTGCCGCGGACATAGTCCACGAAATAGGGAGCTTTCCAGCTTTCACGGCTGACCGGGTTGACACGGATCGGGATGCCGCTCACCGAATCGGCCACCGCCTGGGTAATCGCACCGGTCTGAGCCATGCAGGTCAGCACCCAGTTGCGCCGCTCCATCGCGTTTTCCGGGCTGTTGAGCGGACTGTTGCGGCTGGGTGCGTTCGGCAGACCGGCCATCAGCGCGCACTCGGCTAGGTCAAGCTTATCGACCTGCTTGTCGTAATAGGTCCGGGCTGCCTCGGCGATTCCCCAGGCTCCGCTGCCGAAATAGATCTGGTTGAAATAACGCTCGAGAATTTCGTCCTTGGTGTAGGTCCGCTCGATCTGCCAGGAGAGAATCGCCTCGCGGATCTTGCGCGTGTAGGTACGCTCGCGGGTGAGGAACAGCTCGCGGGCGAGTTGCTGGGTGATCGTGCTGCCGCCCTGGCGGATCTGGCCGGATACCTGGTTGATATACAGCGCGCGGATGATCCCCCAGATGTCGATGCCCCAGTGGCTGTAAAACTTGCGGTCCTCCACTGCGATCAGCGCCTGCTTCAGCTCGGCGGGGATCATGTCCAGCGCAACCGGTGTGCGGCGCTCGGTGTACAGCTCGGCAAGCAGGCTGGAGTCCCTGGCGAACACGCGGGTGACCAGGTTTGGCGGTTCGAGCTCCATCTTGGCGATCGAGGGCAGCCCGGATTCGAAATAACGGAAGAGCTGGTAACCCATCCCGAGGCCGAAACAGATCGTGCTGACCACCACCAGCATCACGATCTTGAACAGGTTGTTTGCCCGCGGCGCGCCGTTTTCCTGATTTTCGTCCCGATCGGCCATCATGGAATTCCGTCAGTTGGTTACGGTTCTTTCAGCCAGCCAGCAAGATAAAATATAACGCTAATTATGGCAAGCTCTTAAGGTGTGCCGGTCATTTGTCAGTGCCTTATTTAAAGCCAGAAATGACTTGCGTTTTGGCTTGCCGGGTGTTAATTAACTGACTCTATTATAGGATATTAGCCGCTTTTGCCCGGAATGCGCTCAGCCCGCAAAGGACCAGGTTTCTCAATGGCTTTTCCACCGTTAAACGAACAGATGGACGTTATCCGCCGCGGGCTGGAGGAAATAATCAGCGAGGAGGAACTGGAGAAAAAACTGACCCGCTCGCTGGAGGACGGCAAACCGCTGACTGTCAAGCAGGGGTTCGACCCTACCGCCCCGGATATCCATCTCGGTCATACGGTCAGTATCCAGAAACTGCGCGATTTTCAGCAGCTCGGCCACCGGGTCGTGTTCCTGATCGGCGATTTCACCGCGATGATCGGCGACCCCACGGGCCGCAACGAGACCCGCAAGCGGATGACCCGCGAGGAAGTGCTGGAAAACGCGGAGACCTACAAGAAACAGGTCTTCAAGATCCTCGACCCGGAGAAAACCGTGGTCGATTTCAACAGCCGCTGGCTGGGCAAGCTGGGCGTGGAGGGCGTGCTCGAACTGTGCGGACTGCATACCGTGGCGCGGATGCTCGAGCGCGACGATTTCGCCAGGCGCTACGAGGAAGGCCGGTCGATCTCGATCCTCGAATTCCTCTACCCCCTGTTCCAGGGTTACGACTCGGTGGCGCTGGAGGCCGACGTGGAGTTCGGCGGCACGGACCAGAAGTTCAACCTGCTGGTGGGCCGGGAACTTCAGCGCCACTGGAAGCAGGAGCCGCAGGTGGTGCTGACCGTCCCCCTGCTGGTGGGCACGGACGGGACGATGAAGATGAGCAAGAGCTACGGCAACTACGTGGGGATCGATGAAAAGGCAGAGGAGATGTACGGCAAGCTGCTGTCAATCCCGGACGAGCTGATCCACAGCTATTTCGAGCTGGTCAGCCGGGTCAGCATGGAGCGCCTGGAACAGATCAGGGAAGAGTTGACGAGCGCTGAGGCCAAACCGCGCGATTTGAAGCACGAGTTGGCCCTGGAAGTTACCGCGCTCTACCACGGCCACGACGGCGCGGCTGCGGCCCGGGCGCATTTCGAACGCGTGTTCGTGCAGAAAGACCGCCCGGAGGATGTGCCGGAACACAGGATCAGCGCCGGCGGCGAGCCGGTGTGGCTGCCGGGCCTGCTGCGGAAAATCGGCCTGGTCTCCAGCTCCAGCGAGGCCAACCGGATGATCCGCCAGGGCGCGGTCACTATCGACGACGAGAAAGTGGGAAACACAGATCACAAACTCGAGCCCAGGGGGACCGTTTTCGTCCGCGTAGGCAAGCGACGGTTCGCCAGGGTGATTTTCACCGAGGACTGATCGGACAATGGAATCCAGGCCTCTGCAGCAGGATATTATCTACGGGCCGATCAACAGCCGCCGGCTGGGTGTTTCGCTGGGCGTCAATATCCTGCCCACCAGGCACAAGGTCTGCTCGTTCGACTGCCTCTACTGCCAGTACGGCTTCACGCCGACCCAGCAGGAGCGCTGGCACGTGGACATGGAGGAACTGCCGGCCCCCGGCAAGGTGGCGATGGCGCTGATGGAGGCGCTGCCGGGCCGCCCTGAAATCGATGCAATCACCCTGGCCGGCAACGGTGAGCCGACCCTGCACCCGCAGTTCCGTAAAATCTGCGAGGTGGTGGTCCGCCAGCGGGACATGTACTGCGAGGGCGTACCCGTCTGTATCCTGTCAAACAGTTCGACTGTCGGCAGCACGGAAGTGCGCTCCGGCCTCAGCTTGCTGGAGCGCCCGATCATGAAACTCGACGCCGGCACCCAGAAGACATTCGAGCGGATCAACCGGCCGCGGCCCGGTGTGAAGCTGGCCAAGATTCTGGACGGCCTGGGCAAGCTGGAGCACCTCGAAATCCAGTCCCTGTTCGTGGGCGAACCTGCCGATAATGCCACCGACAGCGAGGTCTCGGCCTGGCTGGGCCATCTTGTGACGCTCCGGCCTGAAGCGGTGCAGCTTTACACGTTTGACCGCAGGCCCGCCGACAGTGCCCTGCAGCCGGTGAGCAGCGCGCGCCTGCGGGAAATTTCCGAGCTGGTGAAAGAGCGGCTGCCGGTTGCCAACGTGCAGATATTTTTTCCTGACAACCATCAGTAAGCGCAAAACCCGGAGTCGATATGGCTGAGTTGGCGATCAACGGCGGTAGGCCGGTACGCGAGGACGAGTTCCCCCGCTGGCCGGTCTGGGACGAGAGCGAACTGGAGGCCGCCGCCGGCGTGATCAACAGCGGCGAGTGGGGGATGGCCGGCGGAGACAGGGTGCTGAGCCTGCAGGAGAAATTCGCCGCCTACCAGGACGCAGCCCACGGGGTCGCAACCACCAGCGGCACCACGGCCCTGCGCACGGCCCTGATCGCCGCGGGACTGCCGGCCGGAGCCGAGGTTATCGTCCCGGCTTACACGTTCGTGGCCAGCGTCACCGCCGTGCTGGAAGCCAACATGATCCCGGTGTTCGCCGATATCGACCCGGACACCTACACGCTCGACCCGGCCTCGGTGCGGGAAACGATCACCGGGAATACCGGCGCGATCATGCCGGTGCATATCGCCGGACTGCCCGCGGAGATGGACGCAATCGGGCGGATCGCCGACCAGCACGATCTGGTGGTTGTCGAGGACGCCTGCCAGGCCTGGGGCAGCGAATTCCGCGGCCGCAAGGTGGGGGCTGTCGGCGCGATGGGTACGTTCAGCTTCCAGAGCAGCAAGCATATTACCGCCGGCGAGGGCGGGATGATTGTCACCGACGACGAGGAGCTGGCCGAGCGCTGCACCAGCCTGGTCGACTGCGGACGCACCAGGGGCGGGGCCTGGCACGAACATCACCTGCTCGGCGGCAATTACCGTCTGAGCGAACTCCAGGCCGCGGTGATCCTGGCCCAGCTCGAGCGCTACGGCGAGCTGCTGCGCCGCAGACAGGAATCGGCCGCCTTTCTGCGGAAGGCCCTGGGCGAAATTGACGGGATTGATCCGTTGCTCCTGCCGGACTACGTGACCGCCACAAGCTGCCACCTGTTCGTGATCCGCTACCGCCCCGAGGCGTTCGGCGGCCTGAGCAAGGAGCTGTTTGTCCGGGCGCTCAACGCCGAGGGCATCCGTCCGGCCCACGGCGGCTATTTTATCCCGGTCTACCGCCAGCCGGTGCTGCTGGAAAAGAATGTCGGCCCGTTCGACCTGGTGGTGCGCCACTCTTTCCGCGGCAAGCCGCTCGACTATGGGGAGTTCGATTGTCCCGTGTCCGAGCGGGCCTGCGGCGAGGAAGCTGTCTGGCTGCTGCAGAACCTTCTGCTGGCCGGCGCCGAGGGCCTTGAGCAGATCGTGGAGGCGGTGCGCAAAATCAGCCGTCACCACGGAGAACTTCTGAACTGAGTTTTCCATGCCGATGACTTTCCAGCAGGCAGCCGACTGGCTGTTCGGCCTGCAGAGATTCGGTGTCAAGCTGGGTCTGGAAAAAGTGACCCGCCTGCTGGAAGAACTGGGAAACCCCCACCGCGAGTTCGTTTCCTGTCACATAGCCGGCACCAACGGTAAAGGTACCGCCGCGGCGGCTGTCGACGCGGTCCTGCGCGCGCACGGCGTGCGCTGCGGCTTGTATACCAGCCCCCACCTGGTTTCGATGCGGGAGCGCGTGCGGGTGGATGGCGATAAGGTGCCGGGGGAGTTCGTCGCAGCCTGGGTGGAGCGCCACCGTGATTATCTCGAGGCGAACCGGGTGACCTTTTTCGAGGTGGTCACCGCCATGGCGTTCGACTGGTTTCGCAAATCAGGGGCAGAGGCTGCCGCGGTCGAGGTGGGAATGGGCGGCAGGTTCGACGCTACCAATGTGCTGAACCCCGGCGCCAGCCTGATAACCTCGATAGGCCTGGAGCATACGCGCTTCCTGGGCGATACGCTGGCCGAGATCGCCGCCGAAAAGGGAGGGGTCGCAAAGAAAGGTGTGCCGCTGATCTGCGGGGAGAACCGTGTCGAGGCGTTCGAGGCGATTCGCTCAGAAGCCGTCCGCGCCGGCGCAGACCTGCGGCTGTTCGACAACGAAGTGAACTGGAAAATGCTGGCGGGAGACGGTTCCGGCAGCCGGTTCAGTTACAAGTCCCCTGCCGCAGAACTGTCTGAAATCGATGTGCCGTTAGTGGGCAGGCAGGCTGTTCGCAATGTCTGCCTGGGGATCCGTGCCGCCGAACTTACGCTTGCCGCCTTGGGTATAAGTGTTGATCCGGCGGCGCTGACGAACGGACTGTCCGGCCTGTGCTGGCCGGGACGGTTCCAGCGCGTTACAGGTCCGGGGGAGACGGAACTGGTGCTCGACGTGGCGCACAACCCGCCGGCTTCGGCCAAGCTCAGGGAGAACCTGGAACTCGTATTTCCGGACCAGGAGGTCACCGTCGTCTCGGCGATGGCCGGCGACAAGGATTTCGGCAATTTCCTGGAGCACCTGCTGTCCGTAGCCGGCGCGTTCATTTTCCCCTGCGTCGATTTCGGTACGGCGGATACCCAGAGCGGTGCGGCGGAGCCGTCGCGGATGGCCTCTGCGCTCGAGGATCTGACAGGGGGTCGTCTGGCCGGGGAAATCTGCGCCGGGATGGCCGAGGCGTTGGAGCTGGCAAGCGAGTATAACGGCCCGGTGGTGGTCTGCGGCTCGTTCCACACGGTGGGCGCCGCGATGGCGGAACTGGGAATTGAACCCTGAGCATTACAGGGTACGGAGTTTTCTTGAGCGAACTGGTGTTAAATATCAGGCATGCCGCCATGTGGCCGGCCAGTGTCGTGGCCCTGGCCGTGATGGTCGTGGTCTGGTGGACTTACCGCCGGACCTATCCGCCGCTGAGCGCCGGTTACCGCCTGCTGCTGGCCGGACTGCGGAGCGTTGTCGTGCTGCTGCTGGGATTGCTCGTGCTGGAGCCGCTGGTGGCTCTCAGCACGGAGCGAAACCGTCCCGAGCGGCTGGCCGTGCTGGTGGACCGGTCGGCCAGCATGCTCCTGCCCGTGTCGTCCCGGCCGGGCGAGAGCGCCGACAGCAGGTTGAATGCTGCCAGGGAGTTCTCCGGGATGCTTGCCACCGCTCGGGATACAACGGTAACAATATTCGGCTTTGGGCGTGGTCTTGCAGAGTTGGAGGGCGAGGCCGGGCTGGACGAGCGCAATCTCGAGGACCGCACCGACCTGGCCGGAGCGCTGGAACAGCTTCGGTCCGGCGCAGGACCCGGTTGGGACAGGGTTGTGGTGATCAGCGACGGGATGGTTAACGCCGGCATCGATCCGCTGGCTGTCCCGGGTGTGAGCGGGATGAGGGTGGACGCGGTGCTGATCGGCAGCCGGCCGGTTGTGGCCGACCTGGCCCTGACCGGAATCGAACAGGTCGCCCCGGCGTATGAGGACGGTGAGGTCGAGCTGGAGCTGACAATTGCGCGCACCGGCGAGGTTCGCGGTCTGGCGGCTGTGGATGTGTTTCTCGATGGGCGCAAGGTGGCGGAGCGGCGGGTGACGCTGGCCGGCGAGGGCGCGGGAATGAATTCTGCGCGGGTGACTTTTGACGCTCCGGAGGCGGGCGATTACTGGCTGCGGGCGGAGATTCGCGGGGGCGGGGAAGAATGGAGCGCGCTCAACAACAGCCGCCTGTTCCGTCTACGGGTCCGCAAAAGCCGCCGCACGTTCCTGCTGGTTTCCAACTCCCCGGACTGGGACCTGACATTTGCCGCCAGGGCGCTGGCGGCAAACGAGGACTGGGAGGTTGAGATGGTCCTGGCGCTTGAAAACGGTATCCGCCGCAGTAAAGCCGGCCGGGGGTTCCGCCCGGGCGGAATGCCCGCGGCCGCGGAACTCGCTGAAACCGCGCTGGTGGTTCTCCACGGAAAAATTCACGAGTTCGGCAGGAGTTTGCTCGACAGGCTGGCCGCCCGGGCCGGGGAGGGCGCATTCGCGCTGGTTGTCTGGCCCGCCGGTGATTTCAATCCGCGAGCGCTTCCTTCCGGATTGGCTTCCCTGCTGCCGTCGGCTCCGGGTGCAGGCGCGATAGTGCCGGTGGAAGCTCCTCAGACTCCGGCCCGTCTGTTGACCAGAGACCGGTACGGCGTGCTCGACGCTCTCGCTGGCGGCGGCGCAATCGACGGCCTTCCGCCGCTGACAACTGTTTACCGCGGAGTTCAACTGGCCCGTTCGGCCGAGGTGCTGGGCCGCGCCGGGAGCCGGGGTCCGCTGGCGGGCGAGGGTCCCCCCGTGCTGTCGGTACGGCCCACCGACGGGGTGCGCTGCGCCCTGGTAACCGCCCAGGGACTGTGGCGCTGGCACATGCAGCGTCAACTGAGTGACCCGGAAGAGGCCGCCCTGTATTTCAGGATGTGGCGGGAACTGGCCGACTGGCTGACCTCTGCGGAAAAGAAATCGCCGCTGGCTCTGGCTCCCCAGCGCGAGGTGCTGAGCAGGGGCATGCCTGTGAGGCTTGAGGGTACGATCAGCGAGGAACCGGTGGAGACCGGAACAGTCGTGCGGGCTTTCCTCTGGCAGACCGGCGGCACGGGATCGCTGGACACGCTGGCTGTGCGCACGGTTTCACTGGCTGGCGGAGAGAGAGAGTTCACGGTCGATTTCGGCGTATTCCCGCCCGGACGCTACAATTTTACGGCGGAAGCCTCGGCAGGAGCGGACACATTGAGGGCCGGCGGCGAACTGGCTGTCGAACCGTACAGTCCCGAGCTGGCCGAGCCTGGCCCCGACAGCACGCTGCTGGCAGCCTTGTGCGCCGCTACCGGCGGCAGGCTGGTCCGGGGAGTGGAGCAGGCCGGGGAGCTGTGGAGCATGAACCAGGTCACCGAACCTGTGACTACCGTAATCGCACTGGCGCGCACATCCTGGATCTACTGGCTGCTGGTTGTCCTGCTTGCCGCGGAGTGGGTTTTGCGCAGGCGCAAGGCTCTATCCTGACCGGCATAAGCCCATCGGAGTGTTGACAAAGAGTTATCAGCCGGATATCTTGTAGATTCCCACAGAGGACTTTTAGCATGGGAAAAGAACGGCTGCCGTGGAAACGGAGCCGGGTACGTAAGCCGAAGCAGGATTAACCGAGGGATTTTACATCCGGAGTCTAAAGGCATATGAGCGAAAATAGAAGTCAGGACATCCAGTTGGTCAAGCTGGCGATCCAGGTGGAGAAAGACGGGCAGGGTTTCCTGGAGCAGTTTTCCGGCAAGATCGAAAATGAAGAGAGCGACATCAAGACGTTTATCGTCCAGATCCAGGAAGCCGTGGCGGAGGACCTGGAGACGCTCGAATCGGTGATGAGCGGGCTGGAAGACGAACAGTCGGCTGCCGAGATGGAAGAGAAGTCGCTGGACGATTATATCAAGGAAATGCAGGCCGTGCGTAACGAGAAGTTTTATCCGGCCGACAGGCTCAAGGATCTGTTCGAAGATTTTTTCAACCCGATCCGGGTGCTGGATTTTATGTCCGAGGCGCTGAAAGAGCAGGCGGAGTTCTATACCAACTGCGCGGATAATATTTTCTACGAAAACGAAAAGAAAGTTTTTCTCGAGTTGGCCGGACGTAAAAACGAGCAGGCGAATGAAGCCAGGGGAAAGAAGAAAGAGATCATATCCAGGTTTCCCTGAGTCCGGATCCCCCGCTAGGAATCATTGATATTACAGCGCCTCCAGACCACGGTCCGGAGGCGTTTTGCTTCTCGGCAGATCAGGGAGGGCAGGATGAAAGTCGAAATCGTAAAGCAGCTGGAACTTGGCGGCGGGGCACCCGTTCTGATAGTTCCGGTGGTGCGGGACAGTCTGGAAAAAGACCCGCTGGCAGCCCGGCTCAACCGTCGCATGGGCGGACATCTTGCCGAGGCCGCGAATCAGGAAAATTTCAGCGGCAAAGCGGGCCAGGTAATCACGTTCAACGTCCACGGAGCCAGGCTGCCCGGCCGGATTTGCCTGGTGGGGCTGGGTGAGCAGGACAGCCTGGACTGCGAGAAATTCCGCCGCGCCGCCGGCAGGGCCGCCGATGTCCTTCGTTCCTGGAGCGCCGCCAAAGCCCTGCTGGCCTGCCGGATTCCGCCCCGCGGCGCCGGAATCGCCGCGGGTGATGTCTGCGGGGCGCTGGTCGAGGGGATGACGCTGGGTCTGTACCGGTTCGAGAAGTACAAGAGCGCGGACGCGGAGAACCCATCGTATCCGGGACTCGAGGAGTTGGAGTTATTTTTCTGCGACGGACGGGGAACGGCTCTCAGGCAGCAGTCCGAGGCATTGAGCGCTGTGGTCGGCCGGGCGAGGGTCGTGGCCGGCGGAGTAATCGCCGCCCGCGAGCTGGTCAACGAGATCCCGACCGAGCTGACCCCGGAGCGGCTGGCTGAGAAGGCTGCGGCTCTGGCCGAGAGTCACGAGGGGCTGAGCTGCCGGGTGCTGGACGAGCAGGAGATGGAGCGCGAGAAGATGGGCGCCAGTCTGGCGGTGGCCCGCGGCAGCGCCAACCCGCCGCGCTTTATCGAGCTGAGCTGGGAACCCTCCGGGCCGGTGAGTTCCGCTGAGCGGCTGGTACTGGTGGGTAAGGGAGTCTGTTTCGACAGCGGCGGGTTGAATATCAAAACCGGCCCCAACATGAGCACGATGAAGATGGACATGTCGGGCGCGGCGGCGGTGATCGGCGCGATCGGAGTGATCGCGGAGCTGAAGCTGCCCGTGCGGGTGACAGCCGTGGTGGCGGCGGTGGAGAACATGCCGGGCGGGCGCAGCTACAAGCCCGACGACATTGTCCGCGCCCTGGACGGCACCACGATCGAGGTCGGCAACACCGACGCCGAGGGCCGTCTGACCCTGGCCGATGCCCTGGGCTGGGCTGTCGGCAGGCTGGAGGCCACCCGGATCGTGGAGTTGGCCACGCTCACCGGCGCGTGCGTGGCCGCCCTGGGTCCCACGACCGCCGGGCTGTTCGGCAACGACGAGGCGTGGTCGTCGCGGGTGATGGCCGCCGCCGGGTTGTCGGGAGAGAAATTCTGCCGCCTGCCGCTGGACGGGGACATGCGCGAGGATATCAGGAGCGATTTCGCCGACGTGAAGAATGTCGGGGCCACACGCTGGGGCGGGGCGATCACCGCCGCGCTGTTCCTGCAGAAGTTCGCCGGCGACACGCCCTGGGTGCATCTCGATATCGCCGGGCCCGCCTGGGCGGAGAAGAAGCGCCATTACCAGGGTCCGGGCGGCACGGGCTACGGCGTGCGGCTGCTGGTGCGCCTGGCCGAGGACCTGGCCGCGGACAGGTAGATACGTTACAGAATGGCAGCACAGGGGCCGTCCCCCACCTCGCGGGGGGGCGGCTTTTTTTTGTTTCTCAACCGGGCGAGAGGGGAAACGAAAAATATTTTGCGCAGAATCGTCAAAACGTATGCAAGTGCACAAAGTGCGCTGGACTGCGGGGCCGGGGTCTATTAAACTGGGAGTGTAATGCATTATCATTTATTCCGGGAGGGCGGGAAAATGGCTTTGCAGACTGGCGGAGAGAACGCGGGCGGAGGCGGGGGGCTGGACAAGCTTGACCATTTCATGGACCATGCGCTGGAGAGCGTATTGTACTTGGAAAGGGTGGACGATGCAGTGGGGGTGAGGGCGCGCCGGGTATACACCCGGCTGGAGCGGAAAGCGTGGGCGGTAGTGGAGGATGGGCAGGTGGGCGGCGAACAGGCGCGGGCGATGGCCGGGCACGGCAGGGAGATTTCCGCGCTGGTTGACAGAATAATGCCCACCGTCAGGAAATATGCCCGGTTCCCGGGGTTTCCACGGGAATTGCACTGGCTGAGGGACGAGTTCCGGGAAGTGGCGCAAAACCTTCCCAGGTACAGGCAGGTGATGAACACGGCCGGCAGGGAACTGGTGCGGGAGGGCCTGCGGGATTTCCGCCTGACCGTGCACGGTCAGGATTTAAGCGACTGGAACGGCGGGCAGGGGAAATACATCGCGGTGGATTACCCCGCGGCCGCGGCCGGTGACGAGCCGAAAGTGGAGCTGCGGTTCCAGGGGCCGCAGGGCATGCCGGTACTGATCGAGTACGAGGAGACCGGGGAGTCGAAGGCCAGGAACTGGGAAAACGGGCTGGACAAAAAAGTTATCAGAAAGGGTACGGATGATGAAAAAGTTCCGCGTGAGGAAATGACGGAATTAGAATACGAGGATGCAAAATATGAGGCCCGCAATTCGCTGGCTATATCCTTGCCCGGCGAGAGCAGTCCATGCCGGGTGAAATTCCGTACCCGTGGCCTGAGCGCGGAGTACGCTTTTCAGGTTGCGGTCGCCAATCAGATGCCTATCTTGTTTAAGCTGGATATTACTTACACGGCGCATGGGTTTATTAAGATTGACCATGATGGGATAAATTACACGGGATACGGGAGGACCGAGGCCAGTTGGGGCTTACCTGAACTAAGGGACTTTATCGATAAGTTTGCCAGCCTGCACTTTAAGGAAACTGAAGGCGAAATGCCATACATCGGCAACAAGGCGGTGCGGGATGGAGTAAAGTACGGCGAGCATACCGGTAAAAGCCATGCCAGGGGTTACGCCGTGGATATTGATTTTGGTGTTGATACCGGTAATGATTTAGTTAAAGAAGGTAATTACGATGAAGACGCCCACAGGGCGCAGATTAAGCGTTATCTGGTATGCGGGGCAAACTATGTTTTGGTAGGTAACCCAAAACTGGCAAACGAATTTGATGGGCGGGTTGTATTGGATAATGAGGGAAAACACAAGGATCACGATCATGTTCACGCGCCCCATTGAAGGAGAGAAAAACATGAAGTGGAATATCGGTATTATATTGATTATTAGTTTATTGCAAGGACTTCTTGTTAACACTTCAATGGCTTCAAAGAAATATGTTGTTCAAGAAGAGAAGGCCATGATTGTTGTTGATTCAGTTGAGAATATTGTTAACAGGATCACTGTACGGAACATATATCATTTATATAGTATTAAGCTTTCTCCCAAGAGCAGGTATCTTGCCTGGAAGGAGTTTTGGCGAGATATCAGTACTTGTAAGTGCAATATACCATTGATTGAAGCCCCAATGATCCTGGTCATAACGGACCTCGATACAGGTGTTTCAGACACAATTTGTCATACATTTGACTATGTTTGGTCACCAAGCGAGGATAAACTGACTTTTATCTATTATGAAGTAGAGGAGGATAAAAAGTGGGGTAATCACCACTCAGCGGGGCGTTCTGTTTGGCTATACAACGCCACGAGCGGTGTTCGCGAGGAGATCAGCGGAATCATCTGCCATGAATATACCAGCCTATATTGGTCAGAGTATAAAAATACTTTGTGCGTGTCATGTCTTAGTGGTTCGGATAGACACTATGATCCAGTAACTGGACAAGTATTGGAGGCTTGGGGATACTACCTGAAAGTATCACCCGATGGCAAATATGGTTTTTACGATAATAAAGAAGATGCGGCTGAGATATATGACCTGGAGAGCAAAAAGAAAATACAGCTTATTAAAAGTGCAGATTCCAAGTCTACAGCGGATGAAATCTATGCTGGATTCTTGGAATGGGGTAAACTGGATGGTAAGACCATTGCTTATGTAAGATTTATGTATCTGGAATACGTGGACTGCGAAACCGGCCGGATGTATAAAGTCACCCCTCCCTCCCCGGACATAGACCCAATCGCCGACCTGGTCGGCTTCCGGGACGGCCGCCCGGTATGGGCCAAAATCCACGGAGACAAGGCGGAGCTGTTTTACTACTGAGAGCAAAAAGAATAGTGTTATTTGAGCCGCTTTCCCGCAACATGAGGGGGGCGGCTTTTTTTGTTTTAGCGGCGGTGTTACCGGGAGCAGGCGAGAGCATGAAAGTAACGTTCTGTACCCGTGGCCTGAGCGCGGAGTACGCTTTTCAGGTTGCGGTCGCCAATCAGATGCCTATCTTAATTTAAGCTGGATATTATTTACACGGCGCATGGATTCATGCATATCCCGGTAAGCGGTACGAATTACAAGGGATACTGTGACCCTGAAAAATCGTGGGGGTTGCCGTCGCTAAAAGCTTTTATCGATACGTTTGCCAGCCTGCACTTTAAGGAAACTGAAGGCGAAATACCATCGATCGGCAACAAGGCGGTGCGGGATGGAGTAAAGTACGGAGAGTATACCGGTAAAAGCCATGCCAGGGGTTATGCCGTGGATATTGATTTTGGTGTTGATACCGGTAATGATTTAGTTAAAGAAGGTAATTACGATGAGGACGCCCACCGTGAGCAGATTAAGCGCTACCTGGAGTGCGGGGCTACTTTTGTTTACATTGGGAATGAGAACCTTGCGGACGAATTTGACAATAGAGTACAGCATGATGACAAAGATGAGCACAATGATCACGATCATGTTAATGCTCCACATTAATAGCAGAGCATGAGATGCGATTTGTTCTATTATTATTTGCAGTTATATGTTCATATCAGCTCATAGTTGCAGGTAAGGCGCATGCAAATTCTTATGTGAAGCTCTCTTCAAAACATAAAATAGAAGTTATTAATTCTGATTGCTTGGATGTGGAGACCGTATTTGATGATACTGATATGCAAATTTACAAAGCTCGCTTATCGGCAACATCAAAATATTTGGCTTGGAGAGCAAAATGGGCGTTGCGGGATACTTGTCTTTGTGAGGACAAAGGAAGGGATCCATTAATTCTGGTAATTATGGACCTAGAATCAAATGCTTCGGATTCAATTTGCCACGTGGGCGATTTTTCTTGGAGCCCAGTTAAAGATCAAATTGTTTATATCAAAATGGATTTGCCAGAAAATGATTATGAATTCTATTCAACAGGCAAAGTATGGATAGATGATGTGAATAGTGGTACAAAACAACAAATCTTTAGCGAAGTAGAAGCCTTTAGAAATATCAATTGGCAAATATGTGATAATAAAATTTATACTAACATTGCTGGAGGTATTGCTGCAATATACAATCCCCTGGATGACAAGACAGCTTATAAAAGTTACGATGCAATTTCACCTGATGGCATCTATGGTTTCTGCCAAACCGTAGATGCTCCCGCTGAACTATATATAACCGACGGCGATCAGAGAATTGAATTGTTACCGGGCGATTATTCTGTATTTAAAATACGCAATGTGTATGCGTTCTTCCTTGAATGGGGTGTTATTGAGGATAAAACTGTGGTTTATGTCGATTCTCATTCTTTAGAGTACATTGACTGCGCCACGGGCCGGATGTACTTGGTGCTCCCGCCCTCGCCTGATATAGACCCCCTTTACGACCTAGTCGGTTTCCGTGACGGCCGCCCGGTGTGGGCCAAGATCCACGGAGACAAGGCGGAGCTGTTTTACTACCAGCCGAACTAGCGCAGCCGCCGGGCCAGTTTGGGGCCCAGCCACAGCGCCAGACACACTGCAACTCCCCACTGGGCCAGCACGCTGCCGATACTGAATGTCCCCAGCGGGTCCCACCAGCGCTCGGCCCAGCCCGCCGAGCGCCAGAACCACCAGCCCAGCAGAGCCACGAACTGCACCGGCACCAGGTACTTGATCACGGGTCCGAACCAGTGCGGCAGATGCATGTCGCCGCTGAGCTCGGAGTCACGCTCCACCATCGCGCTCCTGAACCTGTCGAAACCGTAGCTGGTCACCGCCAGGCAGAACAGCAGGCCGTTGACCAGCAGCCCCAGGCCCCAGACCCAGTCCTGGTTGTCGAAAAAGCCCGAGCTCAGCGCGCTGGGCACTCCGGCCGCGGCGATCAGCGCTCCCACCGCCAGCGTGGCCGCCCTGCGCCCGATACCGATATCGAGCAGGTTGCGCACGGCCATCTCCACCATCGAAATCATGCTGCTCAGCGCGGCCAGCACCAAGGCCAGGAAAAACAGGAACAGCATCGCCTGCCCGCCCGCGCTGCCGCCCAGCAGACGGGGGATCCAGATGAATGTCATCCCGGTGCTGTTTTCGCCGGGAGTGGTCGCCGCCGCCAGGGCGGTTTCGGCAGGCAGCAGGGCGAACACGGTGGGGATCACGGCCAGCGCCGCCAGGATACTGGCGGTGTTATTGGCCAGACCCATGATAAACGCGTTCTCGACCACCCGCTCGCGCGCACGGGCGTAGACCGAATAAGTAAGCAGCAGGCCCCAGCCCGCACCGGTGCTCCAGGCCGACTGGCTCAGCGCCTCCAGGTACACCCGGGGCCGCAGGAAATCGCCAGGGTCGAAACTGAACAGGAAGCGCACCCCCGCGCCCGCGCCGGGCAGCATCAGCGCCCGCACCGCCGAGTAGAGTAAAATCAGCCCCAGTATAGGGATAAACACCTTGGCGGTCGCTTCGATCCCGGCGCGCACCCCGGCCAGCACGATCACGCAGCAGACAGCCACCGCCGCCAGATGGAACCCCACCGCCTGACCGCTGCCGGCGAACGCATGCCAGTACTCCACACCCGTCTCCCCCCCGATCGTGCCGATCAGCGAGCCGGTGAGGTATTTCATGCACCAGCCGGTGACCACGGCGTAATAGCAGAGGATACCCGTGGTGGTGATCGCCACGAACACGCCCATCCACGCGCCGCGCGCTCCCAGCAGCGATGCGAACGAGCCGACTGTCCCGTGACGCGTAGTGCGGCCCATCGCGCTCTCCACTATCAGCAGGGGGATCGACCACAGGAACAGGAACGCCATCCAGAGGACGATAAACACCCCGCCACCGTTGGCCGCAGCCACCCGCGGGAAACGCCAGATATTGCCGGTGCCGATCGCGATCCCGATCGCAGTGACCAGCAGGCCCCAGCGCGAGGAGAATGATTCGCGCGGCGGGGCGTCCAAGTGTCCGGCGGCGTTTGCGTTCACGATAACCTCCATGCAGCAAAAAAGGCCGTCTCCCGGTTGCGGGAGCCGGCCCTGGATGAATCGTCACCGATCCGGTCCGCCGCACTGATTCGCGCGGCGGACCGGATCGGCGGAGCATGAGCCGGGCTTACTGCCATGTGTCGGGCTGGTTGTCTCCATCGGTATCGAAACCGGCCTGGCCCTTGGAGCCGTCCTCGTTGTATTTCTGCCAGATATCGGGCTTCCCGTCGCTGCCCTTGGTGTCATAGGCTATAACCTTGGGCTTGCCGTTGGCATAGTATTCGGTCCAGCGGTCCATGGTGCCGTCGCCGTTGGAGTCCTGCTGCATCTCGGTCTTTTTTCCGTCGGTGTCGTAGAGAGTGATCTGATCGGCCTTGTCGCCCTTGCTGGCGATCTCCACTTTGCTCAGTTTGCCTGTCTCGGGGTTGAAATGCTGCCACTGGTCCAGGCTGCCGTCGTTGTTGCGGTCCTTCTCCACGCGGACTCTCTTACCGGCCTCGAAGATGGTCCAGGTGTCCAGGACCCCGTCGAAATCAGTATCGGCCTCGGTTTTGACCTTGGTCCCGTTTTTGTCGAACCGGCGCCATTTATCGACCGTGCCGTCGCCGTTCTCGTCGGCCTCGATCAGCTCGATTTTAGCCTGGTTGTTGCTGTAGACCCAGGTGTCCTGCTTGCCGTCGCCGTTGCTGTCCTTGCCTTCCTTGAGCAGGTTGGCTTTATCCTGGGCGGCGAGGCCGGCCGCAATAGCGGCGCAAAGGGCTGTGCAGAGGAAAAAAGAGTGTTGCAGACGCATCCGGATACCTCCGTGGCTGGTGTGAAATGTATTTGGAGCACAACGTTAATGTTTTCGCAGTGTTAGATGGTTTATAATTCTAATCAGTCATTCCATAAACCGCAAGACCCGGCGGGTCTGCCACTGGAGCGGTAAAAAGAAACCCCGCCGGGATCGGAAGACTCCGGCGGGGTTAAAATAAGGCCTTAAACGATAGCGTGCAATCAGAAGTCGTAGCCGATCGAGAAGAAATTACGCCGCCGTCCCTCCACAAGCTCCACCGTCCGGTAGAGTCCGTTGGGAGTCTGGTAGTAGTTGGAGTCGTAGTGGTCGAGGGTCTTGGCCATGTCGAAGCGAAGGACCAGGTAGCCCAGGTTGGAGCGGATACCGAATCCGTATGCCGCCTGGGCGTTCTTGAGCTTGAACCACTTGGCGTTGGTTTTGGTGAACGGCTGGAACGTGTCGTTCTCCAGCCAGGCTCCGGCCATGTCGAAAAAGAATACGCCGCCGATTCCCCGCAGGCTGATCGGCAGCGGCCAGCCCATCGCCAGGAAATCGATAAACGGGAAACGGATCTCGACGTTGGTGAACGCCACGTTATGACCGTAGAGGTCACCGTACCACGCGCCGCGGAACGTATACGGGCCGCCGATGTAGAACAGGCGGGGGTCGTTGCCGAAGCGGGTGCCGCCCACCGCGCGCAGCGCCACTGTCACCCGCCGCCAGAACAGCCAGTATTTACGCCAGTCCACCATCAGTTCGGTGTAGCTCAGTTCGCCGAAATAGTGGTTGGCGCTCAGACGGTAGCGGCCGCCGTCCACGGGTCCGGTCAGCCCGTAGGCGCTGTTGTCGTAGACCAGGGCCAACTGCGGTCCGGCGAAATAGCTGGTGCCGTAGTCTACCAGGGTCCTCTCCTGGGGCGGGTAATAACTGTAATAGGGATCGAAACTGATGCCGATAGCTTTCTGGCTGACCATGTAAGCGCTGAGTCCGTACTCGATCCGCCGGAACTTGTTGAACGGCCGGCTGAACAGAAGGCCGGCCCCGCGCCAGAGATTGGCCAGCGCCTCGTTGGTGTTCCCGTAGCTTCCGTAGTAATACAGGTCGCGGAACTGGCTGATGAAGAAGCCCTTGTTCGTGCGGCCCTCCAGGTTCATGTACTGAAAAGACAGGTCACTGTCCTGGATTTTGCCGTAGATATTGGCGCCTATGGCGATATTGTGGTTGCCCAGCTGGTCGCTGAGCGAAAGGAACACGCCGCCGCTGGCCCCGATATTGCCCAAGTAACCGCCGTAGCCCGTGACATAATCGATACTGAACTTCGGCTTGTACTTGGCGTACTCGAAACTGGCGGTATCAGGCAGAGGGATCTTCGAACGGTCCATCTCGAACTCGAAACTGATCACCGGCAGGGAGTCAGGTTTATCCCGCAGCATCAGCAGCGAATCAACTCCGGCCGGCAGCGAGTTCCCGGCTGCGATCTCCAGCGTGGAGTCGGCAGCCATCCCGGCGTTGTCCGCGGCCAGTGCCGAATCGTTACTCTCGGATGTGATCCCGGCCGGTTCGGCATCCCGGGCAGAGAGGTTCCGGGCTGAATCCTGGACGGCAATGAAGCTGTCGCCGAAATCCGGGTTTCCGGTTTTCTCCTGCACCTCAAGGTTGTCTTCATCGGGTCCCAGGCCGGCCATATCCAACTCCGGCACGCTGCCGCTGGAGGGAGCGTCGGCGGGGTCGAAAACCGAATCCGGCGAATCGGCGTGCCCGCTCTTTCCCGTCTCCTCCTGATCATCGGGGACCATCTCCGCTGACGATGAGGTTTCGTACGCCATCGCCGCGACGATTTTCGCGGGACGTTCGGGGTCCATCCGATCACTGTCGGCCGGCGCTGCGAAATCGGCCATCCCTGAAATACTGTCTCCGGCGGCCAGGCGGAGCTGCTGACGGATTTCTTTCATGCGGCGCTGCGAGGCCTCCAGGTGCACCGTGTTGTACTCGAAACTTGTGGTGGTGTCCGGCACCCATTCCCTGCCCATCCGTTCGGGATTGTTGATGATATAGATGTCCCAGCCGGAGTTGAAAAAAGCGCTGAACGCCAGCCGTCCGCTGCCGCTCGACCATGACAGGCACGGGCTGTTCGCGGTGATCCCCGACACGCCGGTAAGGATATCGCTCACCTGGTAGTCCCTGCCGTCGACGAAATCGTGGTAGAAGATATTGGGGATGCCTGTGCGGTCGGAGACGTAGGCCAGCTTGCTCCCGTCCGGCGACCACTGGGGCGAGATGTTGTTGCCGAAACTGTTGGGAAGTACGGTGTATTGGCCGGTATCGAGTTCCAGCACGGCGATCCGGTAGTCGGAGAAAATCAGCTTGTCCAGATCGGTGCCGGGCCCGAATTCGGTGGTAAACGCGATCCTGTTGCCGTCCGGCGACCAGGCCGGGTCACGCTGGGTGTAGCTGTCGTCGGTGATCTGTTCGATCGATCCGGTTTCGATTTCGATGGTGTAGAGGTTGCTCAGTCCGCCGTCGATCCCGCTGAACACGATCTTCCCGCCGTCGGGCGAAAAATCCGGCGTCAGCACGCCATCGAGCCCCGGGCTGAATTTGTGCACCACTTTCTTGTTGTAGTAATTGTAGACGAAAACCGCTTCCTCGGGCCCCACTTTTCCGACATAGGTCAGGAACCGGTCGTCGGGGCTCCAGTCGAGACTCGTGTAGAGGAACCGCAGGTTCTCCAGTTCGGGGTTGCGCTGCCCGCCCACCAGGGTGCGGCCCTTGCGCCCGTCGATAGCGCTGGCCACGCGGATATCGATATAGCCGCTCTTGTTGGTGGTGAACGCGAATAGCTCGCCGGTGGAGTTCAGCGCCGGGGTTGTGTTGAAACTGCTCCCGTCACGCTCGTGGTTGGTGAGCTGGCGGCTGAAATCCTCCGGTTTCTGGAAGTTGACAATCTGGGGCAGGTATGTTTTGCGGATGTCCTCGTTCCACTGTTTGCTCAACGTTTTTATCTCCGCGCCCACAGATGAGCGGAACGCGTTGTCGAGGCTGCTGAACAGCGAGGTTTTCTGCAGTATCTCGCCCACCTTGCGGTGGCCGTAGCGCTGGGCGATAAAGAACCAGAAAGAGTGGCCGAACGTGTAGGCTCCCTGGGGCATGTAGCTCAGCTGCTCCAGGGTCATCAGGTAGCCGTTGAGCGCCGCGTCACGCAGCCACATCTCCGTATTGGCGGTCATTTTGCCGATACTCAGCTGCTCCACCATGCCCTCGATAAACCACAGCGGAGGCATGAAAGCGAACGGGTTGGACACCGGCGTGCTTTCTCCCCAGAGAATATCGATCTGGAACGCGTGGGCCAGTTCGTGGGTCAGCACGTGCTCGAAATCCTTCCAGCTTCCAGTAAACGGCAGGATCACCCGTTTCTTCATGAACTCGTTCACGCCGCCCAGTCCCTCCCTGATTTCCTCCGGCAGGACATTGGTCTGGGAGAAATCGGTGAAGCTGGCGTAGAGGATCAGCGGGATCCGCCGCTGCGGCTTGAAATTCAGGATTTTGCTGTAGCGCGTATAGGCGCGCTCGGCCATCCGGGCGGCGTCAAGCACCATCGGCCGCTCTTTCTCGTAGAAATAAATATCGAAGTGTTCGCTCTTGAGCACTTTCCAGTCGAAATTATCGTACTGGACCTTGTTCTTACCGAACTGGGCCATGGCCGGGCCGGTATCGATGGCGGCGATGGCGAGAAGGGCGAAGAGCAGATACGTATTACAAAGCCGGATCAGCCAGCCTGGATTTGAATTGCGGGCCGTGGGGCATGTCCGATGGTTTTTCATGGCAGGAAACCCTCACTCTGATATTACGGAAGCCGGGCAGTGAAGAAGGCCGGCCGCCAGTCATCTATCACCTGATCACCTCACCGCGGACGGCCTCTTTTGCCGCCGGCGTACCTCTTTATACATTGCTGGCAATGAAATGTTTCCAACTTTATCCACAAAATGAACAGTCAGCCCGTTAAGCCAAACCGCTTGCGCAGGGTGATAACCGGGGGTATCTTAAGACTGAGCAGTAAGTTATATCTCAATTCTAACCTCATCCGCCGCCGGGGTCAATACTGCCGGCAGGCGGCGCGGAACCTGTATCCGCGGACCGGCGACCATGACTAAAAACTACCTGGCGACGTACGGCACCATCTCCCAGGCGGCCGGGGAAGCGGTGGACTTGGTGATGGGCCTGAAGGCGAAGGTTAAGGGCAAGTGTTTCGGGCCCAGCAGAGAATTGCAGGACGATGTCCGCAGGCTGTACGAAAGCGAAGTGCTGGAGCGCCTGCAGTTGATCGGCCGCCTGATAGTCGAACTGGGCAAGATGAGGCCCCGGCGGTTCGCCACCGGCTTGAGCAGGCTCTCGCTGAATCTGGGCGACAGCGCGGAAAGCATGATCGAGGTGCTCTATATCCCGGGTTACCGGGAGATTCAGAAGGTGGCTGTTTCATTGCTTGACCACATTCAGCGTTCGCTTGTATATTTTCGTAAGACTATTGCGCGCAAGCAGGACCCGACCATGTTCAATGTCAACTACCTGTTTCGCGACATCCAGCTTGCCGCCTGCCCGTGGCGCGAGGGTTTGCTGCCGCCCGGCGACGAACGGCTGGTGCGGGTGAAGTTCAACGATAAGCTGGACGAGAACCTGCCGCACATGGTGGGGGAGGCCGACGGGATCTACCTGGCCCTCTACCAGATAGTGTGCAACGCGCTTACCGCCGCCGGTGACAGTGGAACAGTCAGTCTCTACTCGAGGTATTTTGAGCGGTTCCGGCAGTTGCAGGTAACCGTGGCGGACAACGGTCGGGGTGTGGACCGGCAGGGAGTGCTCAGCAGCGCGATGAGTGTCGAGGCGGTCGACCCCGGCATCGCCGATGAGATCCGTCGCGACGACTCCGACTATAACAACAGAGTTTTTGAACTTATGTGCCGCCCGCGGGTAAGTACATTTGCAGACCGCAACAGCGCCCACAAGGGAATCGGGCTGACTCTGGCCAGCGAGGAAGTGAAGCGGCAGGGCGGCAGGATGGAGATTTACAGCAAGCCGGGACGTGGTACCACGGTCCAGTTGTTTTTCACGATTAAATAGAAAATAATAATCCTCCACATTCCAGCACATCAGCCGAGAGGGAAAATTGAAGCTCCCAGCCGTCCTCCATCGCCTGTCAGTCAGCCTGTTGCTTTCAGTCTCTTTGCTTGCCCTGGTTTTCTTCTGCTCTTGCAGCATGTTCGGCTACAAACCCACCCGGTTGGAAACTGAAACCGGCGTCCTGTATTCGGACCTCCTGCAGATCGCCGGCAACAAGGCCAACGGCGCGTTCGGCAGTCTCAACGGCGGGTTTCCTACCCACACCAGTAACGGGAGCTGGGTCGATGACGAGGATTTTGCCTGGGCCAGGGGCTATTATCCCGGCATCCTGTGGCTGATCTACCAGAGCAGCGGCGACACGTCCGCGATCAACCTGGCCAATGTCTGGATGCAGAGCCTGGAACCGATGAAAAGCCAGGGAGGCGGCTTCGGCCTGGGCATGGTTTTTTACCCCACCTATGTTGCCGGCTACCAGATCATGGGTAACCAGTCCTACCGGCAGGTGGCGCTTGAAGCCGCCGATAAATTGAGTTCCAGGTTCAACAGAGCCGGTTTTTTCCCGGCCTGGGGCGAGGCGGGAGACGCTGTCCTGGGCCGGAGGCTGTCGATTGAGAGCCTGATGGACCTCGACCTGCTCTACTGGGCCAGTGAAGCCGGCGGAAACCCTGAATACGCCCGTCAGGCCACCAGCCACACGGCGTTCACGGTCAGCCGTCTGATCGACGGGAACGGCAGGATCCTCCACGTCGCTGACTTCGACCCCGGCACCGGGGCCATCTTCGGAGAGAGAACACCGGAACTCGCCGAGAACGAAAAGTACGCCTCCAAGGGTTACGATGCATCGAGCGTCTGGGCCCGGGGCCAGGCGTGGGCGGTCTACGGACTGGCCAGCGCTTACCGTCACGAGCAGAACACGGTGTTCCTCAATGCCGGCCTCAGAACCGCCGACTACCTGATTGCCAACCTGCCCGGCGACGGGATTCCGCTGTGGGATTTCGAACTGCCATCGGGCGCCGACAGGCAGAAGGATACCTCGGCCGCCGCTATCGCCGCGGCCGGGCTGCTGAAACTGGCCAAGCTGACTCCCACCGCCGCCCAGCGCAAGAAATATCGGGATACGGCCTTCACCATTATCAGCCAACTTAATAACGCCTACATGACCCAAAACGCCAGGGGTCTTCTGGACGGGGGAGTTTGGACCAAGAGGGGAAGCCGGGGAGTGTCCGGAGCGACCTCGTGGGGCGATTACTATTTTATCGAGGCGCTGCTGCTGCTGCAGGATATCGGGGCCTGAGGCGGAAAGCTCGGAGAGACATCCGGAATAACCGAGGCGCGGTGGAGTATTCCACCGCGCCTTTTTTTATCGATAGCACGCCTCGCAGCTCGCGGTGGAGCTGAAATTCGATTCTCGCCGGGGGACTGCTTGCAGTCTGGTCAAAGCCGATGCGAGTTCGTGCCCCCCCAATAGTTTTGCTGCTTTTGCCGAAACAGTTAGAATTAATTCAACAACCTCGCAGCTCTGCTGCACAGGAGTTCAATACTGATAACTTCTTCAATCTACCGAGAACGAGATCTCCACCCACTCGCCATCGTTTTTCAGCGGCACGGCCAGCACGCCCAGCGCGTTGTGGATATTCTCCGGCACGCGCACATCGCCGTAGGGAGAGTAGGTATAATACGGCCACCTCAGCCGCGCGGCCGGCGGCAGACTGGCATGCCAGCCGTTGTGCGACAACTCGCCGACTCCGCTCAGGTCCAGCCGCCTGGCGCTCAGCGTGAAACTCCGTCCCGCGCCGGCCTCCAGCGTACCGCCGGCGTGCAGCACCAGCGGAAGGTGGAGATAGGCGGTGTCGGGACGGTCGTAGGTGAATTCGGCCTGGGCGCGGACCACGGCGCGCGTATCGTCCTCGATGTCGAACGTGAAGCGCAGGCTGAATCCCTCGTGAGCCACGCACATCGTGTCGGCCTCCCGCGATCCGGCGATCAGTGCGTCCAGCGGGAGGTAGCTCCACTCCCCGTCGGCGCGGTGCACGGCGAACGTGGCCAACTCCGGCTGCCGCTTGCTGTTGCCCCCGCCGATAATGTGGGCAGTTTTGGCGTGCCAGAGGCTGACCGGCACAATCCGGTCCAGGTAGAACTGGCTCAGCGGCCGCTCCGGACCCACCAGCGCGCTCATCGAATAAACCCAGCTGCCTTTTTTGCAGGCTACCGCCGGGCGGTCGAGAGTGTGGCGGTAGGAATGCTCCTGCTGGGGGATCGTGGTTTCGACACCGTCCACGTGGTAGTAGGCGTCCTGGGCGATCCGGGCCAGCGATTCGAGTCCCATCGCCTGCAACGGCTCGTCGCCGTCGCCCAGGGCTGTCAGCAGACGGAAGCGGGCGTAGCGGCGGCCGTGGGGGAAATGGCTGAACGCGAACAGGCCGTAGGAGGCCCGCGGAGAGAAATGGCTGCGGTTGCGCTGGTCCACGGTGTGGATGTCGATCCCGTCGGGAGTGGTCCAGTGGGTGTGGAAATCGGTGTTGAGCCTCATCGCCCGCATGGCGTCGGGCTCGGATGAGTAGTGCCAGAGCAGGCCCGCCACCGAGACGTTGAGGTAGTCGTAGCTCATGGTCGGCCCGTTGTGCTCCTCCCAGTAGCCTCCGGGCCGGATATGGTTGACAAACCGCTTGAGCGCCGGCTGGACTTTCTCCACCCACTCCGGGATATCGAGCACCATGCCCATCCGCCACACCGTGGTCGCCCGCAGGCCGAGATGATTGGGGCTGAAGCCCAGAAAGGGCGACGTGTATTTTGGTCGGTTGATTCTGGGGAACACCTCCTCGGCGGCGATCAGCTCTCCCGCCCGGCGCAGGGCTCCGGCCCACCTTGCCGCCCGCCCGCTGTCCAGATGCGGCTTGAGCAGAGCATAGGCCTCGGTCCAGCAGTACATGGTGCGGTGGGCGTCCAGCGGGTTTGTCGGCTTGCCGTTGACCCGGGGCAGCACGCTGCCGTCGGCCTCCACAATCCCGGCCAGGTAGTCGCCGGCGCGGATCGCCGATTCCAGGGCCTGCCGGCTGCCGCGATAGCGGTTGGCCGGATTATCGGTGTGGTAGAGCAGGGCGGGAGCGTAGATGAACTGCATCCAGGTTACCCGCCAGCCCGACTCATCGGGATCGGAGACCGCGGGCATGGCGGTGCGGTAGCGGCCATCGGGCGCCTGCAGCTCGAGCGCCTGATCGAGACTGCGGGAAAGCACCTCGTAGTAGAGGTCCGGCAGCTTCTCGCTGCTCCAGTGGGGATGGTGATCCAGAGTGGCTGCTTGCAGGTGGCAGGCCGAGAAAGCCAGTGCGGCCAGCGCGACGGTGAAAATTTTCATCCAGAGCCTCCGCAGTTTAATCAACCCTAATGCGCACCTCGACCCACTCACCATCGGGCAGAGTCACCGCTGCGCGCCCGACCGCGTTATGCAGGTTCTCGGGCACGCGCACCGAGCCGTAGGGATAGTAAGTGTAGAACGGCCACTCGAAACGGCTGCCCTCGGGCAGCGATGCGCTCCAGCCGTTGTGCGCAATCCTCAGCGCTCCCTCGCGCTCGATCCGTTCGGCGCTCAGGGTGGAACTCTGTCCGTTGACCGTAACCGTCCCGCCGTCGTGCAGGCGGAACTGAAGCTGGAGCAGGGCGGTGTTCCGGTGGTTGTAGGTGTTTTCAGCCTTTGCGCGGATCAGGGTGGTATTGTCGTCCACGGTCACGAAAGTCAGCCGGCAGGAGAACCCCTCCTCGGCCACGCAGAGCGTGTCGCCGTCCCAGCTTCCCCTTAGCAGACCGTCCAGGGGATGGGCGTCGAGGTCCCCGTTGCGCACCGCGGCGAAAGTGACGATTCCGGGCTGGCCTTTGCTGTTGCCGCCGCCGATAATCGCGCCGGTGCGGGTATGCCAGAGGCTGACCGGCATGATCCGGTCCAGGAAGAACTGGTTCAGCGGGCTGTCGGGCGAAACCAGCGCGCAGATCGAATAGACCCAGTTGCCGTTTTTGCGCACCACCGCGGGCCGGGCGGCCAGGGTGTGACGGTAGGAGGGTATCTGCTGGGGAATTTCCGCCTCGGGCCCGTCGCTGTGGTAGTGGGCGTCCTGGGCCAGCCGTCCCAGGGCCGAGAGCCCCATTGACTCGAACGGATCGCGTTTATCTTCCAGGGCGGCCAGTAGTTTGAGCCTGACCAGACGGCGGCCGGCGGGGAAGTTGCTGAAACTGAACAGGCCGAAGCCGGCGCGTGGACGGTAATGGTTGCGGTTGCGCTGGTCCACGGTGCTGATATCGATCCCGTCGGGAGTGGTCCAGTGGGCGTGGAAATCAGTGTTGGCCCGGATAGCGTCCAGGGCCTCGGGGTCCTTGTAGTAGTGCCAGTAGTACGCGCCGACCGCGGTGTTGAGGTAGTCGTAGCTCACCGTGGGGCCGTCGTGCTCGGCCCAGTAGCCTCCCGGAGCCACTTCGCGGACAAACCGGGCCAGCGCCGCGCGGCTGTCTTCCACCCAGTCGTCCAGGCCCAGCAGCATCCCGATCCGGTTGACAGTCGTGCACCACAGGCCGAAATGGTTGGGGCTGGTACCCAGGAACGGGGCGGTTATCCGGGGACGGGTCATCCGGCTGCGCATGTCGTCGCACAGCCGCTGACCGCCGCGGTGAAGAGCCTCGCGCCAGCTGCGCTCGCGTTCGGCCCCCAACTCGTTTTTCAGCAGGCCGTAAACCTCGGCCCAGCAGTAGAGCGCGCGGTGCGAGTCAAGCGGGTTGGTCTTTACTCCGTCAACCACCGGCACGAACAGGCCCTCCTCGTTGACAATCGAGGCCATCCAGTCGCCGGAGCTGAGCGCGGAGTCGAGCGCGCGCCTGTTCCCGGCAAGCGGGTTGGCCTCGTGCTCGGTGACGTAGAGCAGGGCGGGAACGTAGATGTACTGCATGATGTACATGCTGAACGAGCGGACGTCCTGTTCCGTGTCGGCCGGAATCCTGGAGCGGTAACGCCCGTCGGGGGCCTGGAACCGCTCGGCTTTGTCGAAACTGACGGCCAGCACCTCGTAGTAGAGGCCGGGCAGGCTGCCGCCGTATTTCCAGTGCGGGTGGTTGTCCAGGGTGGCGGCGCGATTCAGGGCGGGGAGTCCCGCAATCAAAATGGTAAGAAGGACCAGGGTTCTGTTGGTAAAAAACCTCATCGGGGCCTCCGGATTTGAGGGTGCCGGTGGACAGCTGAGACAGGAGACACTGAAATTGAATTTAATTCAATCCCACCGGCAAGCAAGGGCCGCGGCGATTGCCAGATTGCTCAGATGTGTTAGATTGGAGGAGTCAGGACTCGGGAGACAGGAGTCAGAAGTCAGGAGAAAAACAAATCCACCGGCCGGGAGCGAATCGAAGTATTTCGGGGATAAATATTGAGCAGGACAAAAATAATCTGCGGGGCCGAGCGCCTGCTGAACGAAAGCGAATTCACCGCACTGGTGGCCGGCCGGACTGTCGGCGCGGTGGTGAACCAGACCGCGGTGCTCGGCGATTACACGTTCTGGCCGGCAGTACTCGGGGAGCGTACCGGCGCCAGACTGGAGGTGCTGTTCACCCCGGAGCACGGCCTGTGGGGCGAGCAGCAGGACCAGGTGGCCAGCCCGGCGGCGGATGAATCATCGCTGGGAGCCAGGGCGGTCAGCCTGTACCTTGCCGATCCGGAATCCCTGAAGCCGGACCCGCGGACGATGGCCGGTCTGGAGGCCGTGCTGTTCGATATCCAGGACGTTGGCAGCCGCTACTATACATATATCCATACGCTGGCCTACGTGATGGAGGCCGCGGCGGAGGCGGATGTGCAGGTGGTGGTGCTCGACCGCCCCAACCCGCTGGGGGGCGGGATGGTGGAGGGCCCGGCGCTGAGGCCCGGATTCGAATCGTTTGTCGGACGGTTCGCCGGGATGCCGGTTCGTCACGGCCTGAGCGCGGGAGAACTGGCCCGCTGGTTCCACAGTGAGTGCGGAATCGGTGAGGAACCGGTAGTAGTTCCGCTTTCCGGCTGGCGACGGGAGGACACAGCTTTCGACTATGATTGCCCCTGGGTGACACCCTCGCCCAACATGCCGACCCCGGACACGGCGCTGGTGTATCCGGGGATGTGTCTGCTGGAGGGGACGATTATCAGCGAGGGGCGAGGCACCACCCGGCCGTTCGAGATTTTCGGCGCGCCGTGGCTGGACCCGGTCGAGACCGCCGGACTGTTGAATTCGTTGAGCTTGCCGGGAGTACGCTTCCGTCCCCAGCGCTTTATCCCCACGTTCAACAAGTTCACCGGCCAGCTCTGCGGCGGCTGCCAGCTGCATGTCACTGACCGGGATGAGTTCCGGCCGTTTGTCACCGGAGCGGCGGTCATCAGGGCGGCTCACCGGCTGGCTCCGGAAAAATTCGGCTGGCTGGAGCAGGCCTACGAATTCGTGGAGGATATCCCGGCGATCGACCTGCTCTTCGGCAGTGAAAAGCTGCGGGCGGCGGTGGATGCAGGAGTTGCATTCGAGGACGTGCGCGAATTGTGCCGGGCGGATACACAGAGCTGGATGGAACAGTGCGGGGGGGTGCTGCTGTATCAGTAAGGCAGGGTTGTGGTGCTTTGCGGGGCATTCTGAATCGAAGGAGATGGAGTGGAAAACTATTACCGTTTCTCCGCCGCCGGCCGTGAGCTTGAAGCTTACCTGAGCGTGCTTTATACTCGCTACCGGATGATGGATCTGCGTCACGAGTGGGTGATCCGCGGAGTGCTGAAACCCAGGTTCGCCGGCATGCGGCACCTGGTGGAGAGCTACCTGAAAAATTTCAATGGCCGCTATAATTTCGAGCGAGTGGGCGATGAGACCTACCTGACGATCAGCGCCACGGTATCGGGAACTCTAGGCGCCGGAGCGGCCAACCGGAAGTGGCTGCTGCACCTGGGGCTGTTCGTGGCCACCGTGTTCAGCACGATGCTGGCCGGGGCGCTGCGCGAGGGCGGAGACCCGCTGTCCTCGCTGGCCGAGTTGAGCCTGGGGATCCCGTTCGCGGCGGCGATCATGACGATCCTGCTGGTTCACGAGCTGGGCCACTATTTCGCCGCGCGCCACCACGGGATGGACGTAACCCTGCCGTTTTTCATCCCGATGCCGCCGCCGATGATTTTCGGCACGATGGGGGCGCTGATCAAGATGCGCTCGCCGATGTTCAACCGGCGGATGCTGCTGGATGTGGGCGCAGCCGGACCGATCGCCGGCTTTGTGGTCAGCGTGCCGGTGCTGATAATCGGGCTGATGCAGTCGGACTGGACGACTTTTCCGCCCAGCTATTTCGTCCTCGGCGACTCGCTGCTCTTCGGCTGGCTGACCGACTGGATCATGGGACCGCGTCCGGAGGGGATGTTCCTGAATATGAGTTCGCTGGCGTTCGCTGGCTGGATCGGCTTTTTCGTGACCGCGATGAACCTGATGCCGATCGGCCAGCTCGACGGCGGGCATATCGGCTATGCGCTGCTCGGGAAAAAACACGGCAGGTTGGCGCTGGCCGCTTTTGCGGCGATGATCTGCCTGTCGTATTTCTGGCCCGGCTGGCTGTTCTGGGGCCTGCTGATCCTGCTGCTGATCAGGGTCAAGCACCCGCCGGTGCTGGATGAAGCTATTCCGCTGGACAGGCGCCGCCGGCTGATTGGGGCGGTGACGATGCTGATCCTGCTGTTGACATTCATGCCCCGGCCGATCCTGGCCTGAACGCGGAGACCGCAGCCCCGTGAAACAACCGAATCCGGAACTGATCGAGCGGGCGGCCGAGTGGATCGCGGCGGCCGAAAATACGGTGGTTTTCACCGGGGCGGGGGTGAGTGCCGAGAGCGGGATCCCCACGTTCCGCGACGCGCAGACCGGGATGTGGGCCAAGTACGACCCGTCGCGCCTGGCCACGGTGGAGGGATTCCTGCGCGACCCGCGTCTGGTTTGGGAGTGGTACGCCTACCGTCGCCGCCTGGTGCGCGAGAAGGAGCCCAATCCCGGCCACGAGGCGATCGCCGAGCTTGAGCGCTGGTCGGACGAACTGACGGTGGTGACCCAGAACGTGGACGGCCTTCATCACCGGGCAGGCAGCACCAGGGTGATAGAGCTGCACGGCAATATCACGCGGGTTAAGTGTTTCAAGGGCGAGCACGTTTATCCCGACTGGCGGGGCAGCGACAACGGGGAAGAGGAACTGCCGCCCTTGTGCGGGGAATGCGGAGAGATGCTGCGGCCGGACGTGGTCTGGTTCGGGGAGCAGTTGCCGGAGGATGCGCTGGCCGAAAGTTTCAGACTGGCAAAAAACTGCGGGTTGATGCTGGTGGTTGGCACCAGCGGCCAGGTGCAGCCGGCGGCGTCGCTGCCGGTCGTTGCGCGGCAGGCAGGGGCGCGGGTGATCGAGGTCAACCCCGAGCCGAGCGCGATTACCCCGACCGCCGATTTTCTGCTGCGCGGAAACAGCGGCGATATGCTGCCGCGGGTGATAGAGCAGTTGAAAAAGCTGAAATGAATGAAAAATTTAGCCATCGTTAAAAAAGGCGGACCTCAGGAGGTCCGCCTTTGCACTATTTCGATAATGAAGTCCGGCAAGTCTACTTTGCGTCGGCCTTGACAGTGCAGACCTGGTTCTTGCCGGCCCGTTTGGCCCGGTAGAGCGCCTTGTCTGCCAGAATCAGCAGGTCCTTGGGATTGTCCAGATTGTTTTTTTCCATGGCGAAAACGCCCAGGCTGATAGTGACGTTCAACGGTCCCTGATCGGCCATGACTTTGTTCCTCTCGACTTTCTTGCGGACATTATCCCCCACGCTCATCGCCTGCCTGAGCGTGGTGTCCGGCAGCAGCAGCACGAACTCCTCGCCGCCGTAGCGGGCCACGATATCGGTTCCGCGCCGGCCTCTCCTGAGCAGATCGGCCACCGCCACCAGGACCTCGTCACCCAGTTGATGGCCATAGGAGTCGTTGAAGTTCTTGAAATCATCGATATCGGCCATCAGCAGGGCCAGCGGCCGCCCGTGGCGCTGGGCGCGGCTGAATTCGCGGTTGATCGATTCCATCAGAAAGCGGTGGTTGTAAAGACTGGTCAGTCCGTCGGTGACAGCCAGAGTTTCCAGCTGATTGTTTAGCTGGTGGAGCTTGTTGAGCAGGAGGTCTTTTTCCTTCTCCACCCGGCTGCGCGCGGTGATATCGACCAGGCTGACCAGCAGGTTCTTGAACTTGGCTCCCTTGCGGGGGACCGCCACGTTGAGAATCATACGGAGGTGGTTCTGCTTGATCGTCAGGAAGTCGGATTCGCCCTGGAAATTTTTCTCGCCGCGGGCAATGGTGGCCAGGAACTTTTTGAAATTATCGCTCTCCAGATCGGAGAAGAGTGTCTTAAAGGGCCCGAGCAGGTCTTCCCTGCGTTCGGCCTCGAACAGCTTGACCGCGGCGTGGTTGACGTCCACGGTCTGGATCAGTTCGCCCGCCAGCTTGACGAAATCCGGGTTCTCGTCGAAGTATTTTTTCCAGCTTTTGATCCCACTCTTGCGGACCCGCTCGAGAGCGTCCGTGAGCGGATCGTAGTCCAGTTCCACCAGGGCCACGTCGGCTGTCTGGAAGATTGTCCGGAAGCGCTCCTCGCTCTCGCGCAACTGACCCTCGGCGTGCTTGCGGGAGGTAATGTCGCGCTGGATTGTCAGCGCCCCGATTACTTTCCCGTCACCGTCGTGGAGAATATTCGAGTTGATCTCCACGCAGGCGATTGTCCCGTCGGCCTTCTTGACCGAAACTTCCTGGTGACGGATCGAGCCGCCCTTGCCGTCGGGAGTGGGCACCATGCTGCTTACCAGCTCGAAATTGTCGCTGGTGTAAAGGTCCAGCAGGTGACGGCTATTGAGTTCTTTCTTGGTGATACCGAAAAACTGGGTGGCCATCTTGTTGCAGTCGATAATCCGCCCGCGCTGATCGACAGTGTAGTAGACGTCTGGGGCATTGTCGTAGAGCGAGCGGAATTTCAGCTCGCTTTTTTTGACCTGCTTGGTGCGTTCGCGAATACCGGCTTCGAGGTTGCGCTTGGCTATTTTCAACTCGCTGATCAGCTTCTGGTTCTGCAGGTTGATTTCACGCTGCTCGAGCCCGTTGTCGACCGTCAGGAGCAACTTGGCGAGCTGAACCGGCTTGACCAGGAAGTCGAACACCCCGTGGCTGATCGCATCGAGGATCAGCTCGACAGTGGCATGCCCGCTGAGCATGATCGTGACAGTGTCTTCCGAGATTTGCTTGATCTGCTTGAGGACGTCCATTCCGTTGGCGTCGGGCAGGCGGATGTCGATCAGGGCCATGTCGTAGGAATGGCTTTTTACTTTCTTCAGGGCTTCCTTGCCCGTTAAAGCCGGGTCGACTCGATATCCATTGTTGAGCAGACACTCGCAATAGAGCGAATTCAGCGATTTATCGTCCTCGACAACAAGTATGATCTGATTTTTTTTCATATCACCTGTGTCCAGGGTGTCGCCACCCGCTGGAGTGCACCGCCCGGTGTTCAGGGCCGGAACTTGGAGATCAGGTCCCTCAGCTCTGGTAAGCCACGCTCGGCCAGACGCTTGCGAATTATTTCTTGGCTTTGACGGTATTCGGCCATCGGATGCTGGAAGATGACGCCCAGGGAAATCCGATCGGTCTCGTCAGCCACCCGGAACGCATGGCTGCGCTCAGTGGGGTCGTAGTCTTCATCTTCGTGAAGATAATTGAGCTGGTTCTTGATGATGACGAACTGGTCCTTGCCGACGAAAGTTACGCAGGGGCTGAGGATCTGGATGAAGGCGAACCCCTTGTGCTCGATACCCTGGCAGATCACGTCCACCATGTGCTTGATATCGCCGCTGAAAGCGCGGGCCACAAACGACGCGCCACAGCCGATCGCCAGGCCGATCGGGTTGATCGGGTATTCGATACTGCCGTAGCTCGAGGTAGTCGTCACCATCTGGCCCGGGCTGGTGGGCGAAAGCTGGCCCTTGGTCAGCCCGTAGATATTGTTGTCCATCACGATATATGTGATGTCCACGTTGCGGCGGCAGGTGTGGGGAAAATGCCCCGTGCCGATACTGAACCCGTCGCCGTCGCCGCCGGCCGCGATCACGGTCAGCTCAGGATTGGCCAGTTTTGCTCCGCTGGCGATCGGCAGGGCGCGGCCGTGGACCGCATTGAATCCGAAGCTCTTGAGGTAACCCGGGATCCGGCTGGAGCAGCCGATCCCGCTGAAGAGCATCGTGTTCATCGGGTTGAGTTCCAGCCGGTGATAGACCTGGCTGAGTGCGTTAAGCACTCCGAAATCACCGCAGCCGGGGCACCAGACAGGTTTCAGCCCGCTTTTGTATTCACTGGGCTTGGAGGGTTTCTGAACAGCCTGTGCACTAGTCGCCATCGTTTAATCAACCTCCGCTGTTTATCTCGAGTCAGAATGATTTCAGTCGTCAATCCAGCAGTTTACCGATCTGCTCCAGCATCTCGTAGATCGCCAGTGGTTTTCCGCCGCTGCGCCCGTAGTGGACAGTGCCGGCCGGCAGGTCGAGCTGGATTTTCAGCAGGTTCAGGAACTGCTTGGAGTAGGAGAGTTCGACCACCAGCAGTTTGTCGAGGCTCTCGAAAAACTTATACACTTTTTCCGTGTTCAACGGGTAGAGCACCTGCGGGACAAGCGCCTTGACCGCATGACCCCTGGCGTTGAGAATTTCCACCGCCTCACGCAGGGGACCTTTGCTGCTGCCCCAGGCGATCACGCCGACTTTCGCATCGTCCGGCCCGTAGTGGCGCATGAAATTGACTTCTTCGGCCACGCCCGCCAGCTTGCGGTAGCGTTTTTCGTTCATCCGCTCGTGCTCGGCAAAATCGCTGGTGGGGCTGCCCAACTCGTCGTGTTCGATCCCGGCGGACCGGTAGAGGTGGGGGTCCTTGCCCGGAATGCTCATCCAGGTGATTCCGGTCTTGGTTATTTCATAGCGCTTGTAGTCTTCGACCGAGACCTCATCCGTATTGGGACGGGCGCGTTCCCAGGGACGGATCTTGTCCAGTTCCGGCTCGTGGATCGAACTCTTGCACTGGGCGATAAAACCGTCGGAAAGCACGATTACCGGCAACTGGTATTTCTCGCTGATGAAGAACGCCTCGCGCATCACGTCGAAACAATCCGCGACATCGGCCGGGGCGATCACCACCTTGGGCGCATCGCCGTGGGTGCCGAAACAGGCCTGCAGCAGGTCAGACTGCTCGCTTTTGGTGGGGATACCCGTGCTGGGTCCCACGCGCTGGGCGTTGACAATCACGCAGGGGATTTCGGCGATCGAGGCCAGACCGATCAGTTCGATCATCAGGCTGAACCCGGGGCCGCTGGTTGCGGTCATGGATTTGGCCCCGGCCAGCGATGCGCCGATCACCATCCCCAGCGCGGCGATCTCGTCCTCGGTCTGGACCATCGTCCCGCCGTAGACGGGCATGTAATTGCTCAGCCACTCCATGATCTCGCTGCTGGGCGTGATCGGATAGCCGGCGAAAAAAGTGCAGCCGGCCAGCAGGGCGCCATAAGCGGTGGCGTCGTTGCCGGTCATCACCACCCGCTTGTCCAGCAGGCTCTCGTCGATCACCAGTTTCATGTTTTCCGGAGCTTCCAGGTTTTCCTGCGCGTATTGCTTGCCGGCTTCGTAGGCGCTGATATTACTGTTGATGATCTCATCGCTTTTGTGCGCGAACGTTTTGCTGATCGCCGCGCGCATCTCGTCATCCGGCAGGTCGAACAGGCCGCTCAGCACGCCCAGGGCCACCATGTTCTTGGCCAGCTTGTTTCCGGCTGATTCGGTCGCTATCTCCGTGAGCGGCACGCGGTATATTTTCGACGGCTGCTCGCCGACTATCGGCCGCTCGGGTTCCTCGTCGCCTTCCTTGCCATCCTCGATAACCACTCCACCCGGATTGAGTTCCAACTCGCGGCCGAAACGCTTGTAGTCATCCCATTTGAACGCCAGCAGCACGTCGAGCCTGTCCGGCGGAGCGGACACTTTCTTGCTGCTCAACCTGATCTTGCATGAACTTTCGCCGCCCCGGATCTGGGGACCGAACGCCTTGAGCATCAAGCACTTCATACCCTTCTTGGCCGCGGCATTGACAATCGCCTCCCCTGTGACCATCACGCCATCACCGCCGCTGCCGACCATACCTAAATTCAGCTCATCGCCACCCATGAATGGTGATTCTCCTCTGAATAATGGGGATTAGCCCTGTTACTTTGTCGTGCTGCGAGAAAATGGGCGGCGGGATCAAAGAAAAACTGGAGCCGGCACTGCCGCCCCGGAATGAAAAGTATACGTATATAATAAACCAGTCTGAGTATATCAAGTTACCCAGCATTTATCAACAGACAGATCGTGCTGGAAAAGCACAGTTTACCCGGTTGTTTTCCGGAAAATCCGGAAAAACTTTAGTTATTGAGAAAATATTGTCATCTTGCGCGCTGGGAGAGGATATATTAAGATCAAGTTTCATAACTGCTGAATTGCATGAAAGGCAGGTTGGGGCGGGTTTCAAACTCGCCCCTGGGGCGGTCGAATTTCAACAAAATGACCGGTTCTCTCATTTTCTAGTATGCTTTACACTCAGATCATTTCCATTAAGGGTTTATGAAACAATCTCTAATAAAGTTCCACGGAATCGGGGAATGAAAAGTACTCGCCGGCAGATGGCGGCACAGACACGGGAGGATAAAGGTGGGCAGGTCGTTCGAGGAAGCCTCGAGGAAATACGGTGACGAATTGTTCGGCAATATCTTGCCGTTCTGGATGGCGCGCGGTATCGACCGGGAATACGGCGGCTTTTTCACCTGCTTCAGCAACGACGGGTCGACAATGCTGGCGGAGCACAAGTTCACCTGGAGCCAGGGACGGTTCGTGTGGATGCTGGCGCGGCTGTACCGGAAGATGCGGGACAGGGTGGAGCCGACAGAGAGCGGGCGCTGGCTGGAGGCGGCCGGGGCGGGTGCGCAATTCCTGATCGAACACGCACGGCTTGCCGGCGGCAACTGCGCGTTTATCCTGAACCGCGAGGGCGCGCCCGTGCTGCTGGATTCCGCTGGCGGCGACCGGCCCGCCGAAACCGGCGAGAGCTGCGACCTGAGTATCTACGCCGACTTTTTCGTGATCTACGGCCTGGCCGAGTACGCGGCCGCCTCGGGCAGACGGGAGGCTTACGAATTCGCCCTCGACCTGTTCGACCACGTGCTGGCTCGTCTGGAATCCGGCGACTACCGCACCGACCCGTACCCGGTTCCGCCCGGCTACAAGGTGCACGGGGAGCCGATGATCACCCTGGAGACCGCCCAGGAGCTGGCCGATATCGCCGCTCAGTTCGGCGAGAGCGAAACAGAGGGCAGGATGCGTGCTGTCTGCGGCAAGTGCGCCGAGGAGATCATGGAGAACTTCCGTCGTCCGGACGAACAGGTGGTGCTGGAGATGATCGGGGTGGACAACGAGCCGAAAGACACCCTGCTGGGCCGCTTTGTCAATCCCGGGCACATGATCGAGGACATGTGGTTCATGATGCACTGGGCCGACCGGGCGGGTGACAACGCGCTGTTCGCCGCCGCGGCGGAGGTGGTCCGCTGGGCGCTGGAGTTGGGTTGGGACAAGCAGTTTGGAGGACTGCCGCAGTTCCTGGACAAGAGCGGAGAGCCGCCGCGGGGCGAGGTGACGCCGGAACTGACCGGTCACGAGATGGTGAGCAAGCTGGGGGCCAACTGGTCCAACAAGTTGTGGTGGCCCCACTCGGAGGCGATCTACGCGCTGCTGCTGGCCTACGAACGCCTGGAGGAGCCGTGGATGGCCGAGTGGTTCTGGCGGGTGCACGATTACACGCTGGCCACGTTCCCAAATCCGGACCGTGAAGTGGGCGAGTGGATCCAGATCCGCGACCACCGGGGGCGGCCGGAGAGCAAGGTGGTGGCCCTGCCGGTCAAGGACCCGTTCCATATCACTCGCGCCCTGCTGCTGGCGTTGCCCGTGGCCGAAAGGCTGGCGGAGCGGGAGGGGTAGATGTTGCGTGACGAGATAAATACGAGACAATAATCTGAAATCCCCCCTGGCCCCCCTTTGCTAAAGGGGGGAAGAAGGAACCAGTCCCCCTTAGAAAAGGGGGTACCCGCTGGAAGCGGGCGGGGGTTGTGTATTCGCGTCAAGATGAAGGTTGGTATCCGCCTCCCCCTTTGAAAAAGGGGGATTGAGGGGGATTTGCTTGCCTTTATAAAACAAAAAACCCCGGCATCCCGCCGGGGCTTTTTGCGATCAAAGCACATGTATCAACGAACTCTAAAGATTGTCGATATGCTCTTGCTCGGAAGATGCGCTGCTGCGCCGCATGCTGAATATCTTATCCAGCGAGTACAGCACAGATGGTACCGCAAACAGGCCCATCGTAAAGACGAATTTCAGCGGGTAATCCAGGCAAGCCGGGAATCATCTGCCGCACCCGCGTTGAGCTTCAGCTAATTGCCGTCGCCTCATCCATTCCCAGCAGCCGGCCGTGCTCGTCGATCAGGCCCTGGTGCATCGCCTCGCGGTGCACGGGCCCCCACCAGCCGATCGGCAGGGTGCGGACGTAGTAGCGCACCAGGTGGTCCATGTTGTCCGGTTTGGTCAGGAACGTGACCGGCAGGTAGATCAGCGCGCCCAGCACGAGCAGGACCCAGAACTGCTGGTATTCCAGCAGCTCGGGGATAACCCCGTAAGCCGGCAGCACCCAGACCACCAGCCAGCTGAACGCCAGGTTGGCCAGCCAGCTCGCCAGGTAGCCCCAACTGTTGAACCGCCACCAGACCACCTGCAGGATCGAGGGCAGCCAGACCCCGGCGGCCATGATCCAGAGGGCGAAAATCAGCCACTGAGTGATCGACTCCATCATCAGCCCGTAGAAAAACGAGCCGGCCAGCAGGCAGACCGTGCTGATCCGTCCGACCCACACAAGCTGGCCCTGGCTGGCCTTGGGGTTGATATAATGATGGTAGAGATCGCGGGTGCAGTACATCGCGCCCAGGTTCAGGTGGGTGCTGATCGTGCTGAAATGGATCGCCAGGATCGCGGCGAAAAAGCAGCCGACCATCCCGGCCGGCAGGACCTTGAAGCCCATTACGAACCAGGCCATCTCGCTCTCGGCCGGGTCCTCGATAGCGGGGAACAGGCTGAAAAAGCCGAGAATCGCTATCGCCCACAGCGCGTTGCGCGTCAGGGTCAGGAACGTACCGGTCCAGATACTGTAGGAGGCGTCGCGCACTGTGCGGGCGCTCTGGATCCGCTGGCTTTCGACATACCAGTCGATCGAGGTCCCCATCCCCAGGCCGCCCAGCAGCGCCACGAATATCATCGTCACGAACCAGGCCAGCGGGAAATCTCCCGAGAAGAAGCCGGTGAAATGCAGCGGGTTGAGCCGCCAGGTCTCGCCCATCTCGGCCAGGCGCTCCACTATGGCACTTGGTCCGCCGGCAGCCACTATCTGCCAGATCGAGACGACAATGATCAGCGCCGAGGCGATCACTCCCTGCTGGAAATCGGCCATCACCACGCCCCAGTAGCCGGCGAACAGGACATAGACCGCGCAGATCGAGCCGAACAGGAGCATCCCGACCCACTCCGGGTAGGCGGGAAACAGGAAATGGAACACCTTGCCCATCGCGATCCCGACCCAGCCGAGGATGAACATGTTCATGAACACCTGCCAGCCGGCCAGCCAGCCGCGCAGCATCTCCGCGCCCACGCCGCTGTAGCGCAGGTTCTGCCATTCGGCCTGGGTGTAGGCCAGGCTGCGGCGGAAAATCCGGGTGCTCACGAATGCGCTGATCGCGCACCAGGCCGCGAAAAACGTGTACCACAGCCCGCTGAAGCCGAAGCGGTAGATCACCCCGCCGATCCAGATCGGCGTGTCGGTGGCGGTGTGGGTGGCGTAGACACTGGTGGCCGGCAGCCACCAGGGCAGGCCGCGGCCGGCCAGGAAGAAATCGCTCTCGCTGCGGGAAGCCAGCCGGTAGAACAGTACGCCGCAGGCAATCATCAGCAGAATATAAGCGATCACCCAGAACCAGTCGAGCGCGGTGAATTGGATCATCGGCGGGAGTCCTCGCATCAACTCGGAAAGTTATGGTTACATTCCTAAAGCGCGCCC
>VRUH01000009.1:71560-92439 GCA_019456185.1 Candidatus Glassbacteria bacterium
TTAATAGCCCGGCGGCAGGGGCGTGTCAATAAATAAACGGCAGCTGTCGATCACCGGTGCCGCCGGCTGACTCTTGTCAATCTGCCCGGTGTCTACAGCCTGACTCCCTATCCGCTGGAGGGAGTGGCCACGCTGGCGGGGTACTATGCCTGGAACAGACTGGCGCCCACCGCGAAAGGGAAAGAAGCCTGCTGCGAGGACGGTGAGGACTGCGCGTTCAGGGATTTTATCGAGAAAGAGGGCAAGGGCGAGCGGTTGGAGTGCGCGACCGGGTTCCGGGACGGCAACTCACCGCGCAGACAAGCTCGAACGATATAAGTGACGGCCGTGTGCTCTCGCCGGACCCGTCGCAGCCGCTTCCGCCCCACGGCTGACCCGGACAGTCTTACGTCAAAGCACTTTTCACTGCAATCCTCCGTCCTCACCCCAGCTTGAACCCCTTGGGCACCAGCACGATCCCCGAATCGCTCAGGATGAAATGCTCGCTGTCGTGCTGCGGGTTCAGTCCAACCTTACGGCCGGGCGAGATCACCACGTCCTGGTCGATCAGGGCGCGGCGCACGCGGCAGTTGGCCCCGATCCGTGTGCGGTGCATGATAATCGAGTCCTCGACCTCCGCGCCGGGACCGATATAGACTCCCGGCGAGAGCACGCAGTTACTCACCTTGGCCCCGTCGATAATGCAGCCCGGGGAGATAATACTGTTGCGCGCCGTGCCCTGCCGCCCCTGCTTGTCGCCCTCGGGCTCACCGTGGATCATCTTGGCCGGCGGATTCTGGGCCATGTAGGTCCGCAGCGGCCAGGCCGGGTCATAGAGGTCGAAATGGGGTTTGTGACTGAGCAGGTCCATGCTGGCGTCGAAATAATTCTCCAGGGTGCCGATATCGCGCCAGTACATGATCTCCCCACCCGAGTCATCGACAAAATTGTACGAATAGCAACGGTGGCCGCCGATCATCGAGGGGATCACGTCGCGGCCGAAATCGTGGCTGCTGTCGGTCTTGGCGTCGGCGATCACGTTGCGCACCAGCACGTCGGTATCGAACACGTAAATCCCCATGTTGACCCGCGCGTAACCCTCGCGGGTGGGACTGGGCTTTGGTTCGGCGGGTTTCTCCTCGAAATCTACAATCCGGCTCTCGTGGTCGGCCTGCAGCACTCCCAGCTTGCCGGCGGCCAGCGGGATTTCCACCTCCACCGTGGCCACTGTCAGTTCCGCCCGGTTGGCCAGGTGGGCGTCGATCATGTCCGAGTAGTCCATCCTGTAGATATGGTCTCCGGAGAGGATCAGCAGGTAAGGCGGCCTGATTTCCTCGAGCAGATGGAGGTTCTGGAAGATCGCGTCGGCCGTGCCGTTGTACCATCGCTCGTGAAGCTGGTGCTGGGGCGGGACTGTGTCGATATATTCGCCCAGATCGCGGCAGAAGAAATTCCAGCCTTCCTTGAGATGGCGGTCGAGACTGTTGCTCATGTACTGGGTCAGCACCTTGATCCGCCGCAGGCCGCTGTTGAGGCAATTGGAGAGGGTGAAATCGATAATCCGGTAAATCCCGCCGAACGGCACCGCCGGCTTGGAGCGGCTCTTTGTCAGCGGATAGAGGCGCTCGCCCTTGCCGCCGGCCATGATGATTGTCAGCACGTCCCGTTTCCCGTCACGCATTGTCTCTCTTCATCCTTTATCTGATAGGGTTGCCTCAGGGACCTGTCAGAACTCGTAGATACTCTCGCCCAGGGCCTCTTTCACTTTCTGCTTGAGTTCGCTCAGGTCGCTGCTTTTGATTACGTAGCTGTCGGCCGCCCAGCTCATGAAATTGTCCTTGTAGCTGTCGTAGGCGCTGTTGATAATCACCGGGATCTTGTTGTCGCGGCCCAGGAACTTGCCCAGCGCCTCCACCCCGTCCATGCCGGGCATCTTGATATCCAGGATCACCAGGTCGTAGTGCTCGTGCTCGAACTTGCTCAGCGCTTCAAGCGCGTCGGGGGCGGTGTCCACGTGGTACCCTTCCACTTCGAACTCGGTCTTGTAGAGCATCCTGAGGTTTTTTTCGTCATCGACGATCAGCAATTTCTTCATGTTCGGCCTCCTTGAAATCCGCCTGGGTGACAGGCAGCGTGATATGGAATACGGTCCCCGGGCCGTCGTTACTCTCCACCGTGATCTTGCCTCTGTGGTTATTCACTATCTGGCTGCAGATTGTCAGTCCGAGACCGCTCCCGCTGCTCTTGGTGGTGAAAAATGCGGTAAACAGCTTGTCGCGCTCCTGGTCGCTGACCCCGACCCCGGTATCGGCGGCGCTGAGGGTGAACATGTCGCCCTCCAGCCGGGAGGAGACTGTCAGCGTGCCGCCCTCGGGCATGGCCTCCAGGGCGTTGCGGAAGACATTGAGCAGTACCTGGCGAATCTGATCGGCGTCGAGTTCCACCTCCGGCGGATTGGGCATCAGGTTGTCGACAAGCTCCACGCCGCTTTCCTCCAGCTCGGCGTCCATCATCATGAACGTATCTTTCACCAGGCGGTTGGGGTCGGCCGGGCGGAACACGGGGTTGTTGTGCCTCATGTAGGTCAGCGTGTCCTTGAGATAGCGCTCCAGCCGGTCCGTTTCTTCGACTATTACATCGGCTTTTTCGCGGGCCGGATCGCCGTCGGGCAGTTCGTGGGCCAGGTAGCGCGCGAACCCGCCGATCGAGACCAGCGGGTTGCGGATCTCGTGGGCCACGTGGGTCGCCAGTTGGCCCAGGGCCGAGAGCCGCTCGGCCTGGACCAGCTTGTTCCGGCTCTCTTTCAGGTCGCGGTAGGCGGTATTGAGCGCCTGGATTTTTTCTTCCAGGCTCTGATACAGCCTGCTGCGCTCGATTGTCTGGCTGGCCAGGTTGGCGAACATCCGCAGCATGCTCACCGCTTCCTCGTCGATCGGCCGGTTGTTGATCATGTTGTCGGCAATCAGCAGCCCCACGCTGCGGTATTCGCAGACAAGCGGGACCACGGCCAGGGTGTCGCTGTTGAGCTGGGCGGCCAGCTCCGGCGAGAGCACGCCCATGTCGACTCCGTTGACCACGTTCAGCGATTTTTTTTCTTTCAGCGCGACTATCAGCGGGTTGGAGTCATCGGCGAGCGGGAAGCGGAGGTTGCGCACCACGCGGTTGACATGGCTGTCGCGGTCGAGCCCGCTCTGTTTGTATGCCTTGAACAGGTCGCGCAGGGTCTGGTATTTGGAGTGGACCTCATTCCAGATCCGGCCGGCCTCGGATGCGTCGCTGGGACCGATAGCCAGTTTACCGACCAGGGCGCCTTCATCATGGTCGACCAGCAGCAGGAAGGCGCGGTTGAATCCCAGGCCCTGGCTGGCGGTGACACCGATCAGGATGATCCCCAGGGTCTCGTCCAGGTCCTTGCTGGTGAGCAGGGCCTCGCTGATCTCGTTGATCCGCGAGAGGTCGGCGATATTTTCTTTCAGAATTTCTTCGAGACGGTCACGGAGAGTGACGTCACGGAAGATAATCAGCCGCCCGGTGATCCCGCCATACTGGTCGTTCAGCTCCGTACTGGTGGACTCGACAACCAGCCTTTCGCCGCGCGCGTTGACCAGGTCAGTACTGTAGTGTTTGAGTTTCCCGTCGGAAGTGAACTCCACGCGGCCCATCTTGCTGGATTTGACCACCTCGTCCTCGGGCGGCACCAGCCCGTCCAGGGGCTTACCGAGCATTTTATCCTTCGAGTAGCCGAACATTTTTTCCGCGCCCTGGTTCCAGGTTTTAACCTTGGCTTCCTCGTCCAGCACGATCACCGCATCGGTGCTGTTATCGATGAAAGCCGCCAGGTAGTGCTCGTTACGGCGGATTTCGCTCTGCAGCTTGCGTTCGCGCGAGAGAGTACGGACAATCGAGATTACGCCCTCGGGGTTGCCGTCCTCGTCGTAGAGGTAGCTCATGGTCAGGCTGGCCGGGACCTCGGAGTTTCCGCAGTTGAGGTACGTCTCGTAGTCTTCCACCGACCCGTCGCGTTCGGCCAGGTAACTGATTATCTGGCCGGCCTCGCGTTCGCCGCCCAGGAAAATATCTCCGGCGGTAACCGGTCCCTCGGCGGTGCGCTCGTGAAGGCCCAGGACATCGTCGGCCGCGCGGTTGGTAAAGGTCAGCCGCCCGCTCATGTCGGTGGTGAAAATCGGGTTCGGGGTGGTTTCGAGCAGACGGGTGAGAAAGCCGCGGGTGCGGTCGATTTCCTGCTTGAGCTGGGCCGGCCGGCTCACATCCTCCAAGGTCTGCACCGCCCCGTGGATCTCCCCGTCCGGGCCCATCAGAGTGCTGACTCTGCCGCGGAAACGGCGGGTGATTCCCCGGCGGTCGGTATAGTCGAACTCGTGGAGGCTCATTTCCACGGGTTCCTTGAGCGCCTGCCGGAACTTGCGCTTGATCTCATCGGGCGCGGCCGCGGCGTAGTCGGCGAACAGCATCTTGCCCATCGCCTCCTCGGCGGTGATACCGGTAATCCGTTCCTGGCCTCTGTTGTAGAGTACAATCTTGCCGGTGCGGTCGGTAACCATCACTCCCAGCGGCAGGCTGTCGGTCAGGAATTCGCGCACGACCTCGTCGAGGAAACTGTCCCGGCCGGTTCCCGCTTCACCGTACCACTGGATCAGATAGGCGGCGATTAGCTTTTTACCCCCGGATTCCTCATCGCCGTACCAGGGAACCAGCATCCACGAAGAGAGAATACGGTTGCCCTCGGTGTCCACGATAGTCAGCCGCTGCTTTCCTTCCGGAGGCGGGCAGAGTTTCTGGTCGTTCAACTCCTGCGGGGCGATACAGGTAAACGGATGCCCGACCAGCTCCTGCCAGGTCGTGCGCAGCAGCCCGGTCAATTTGAGACTGGCGCCCAGGATCATGCCCCCGGAATCCAGCAGGACGATTGCCTCGGAACTGGTCTGCAGAACCAGCCGGAGCAGGGTCACCTTATTTGTGGTCAGGGAAGCCATAGTGACGGTTCCAGGTTGTCGAAAACGGCGTCGTTCTGCTCACACTGCTCCAGGAACTTCCAGTCGGCGTCGCCCGTGCTGCCGTCGCGCTCCAGACGGCCGAACATCTCGTAGAGCCGGTCAAAGTTCTCCGAGTGGCGCGCCACCCGGGCCTCTGCATAGTCACGGGCGCTCCAGGTGCTGATCAGGAACTGCCAGTCGCTGCTTTCGAGCAGCAGCAGTTCACGGCCGAGCTGACAGGCCACCCGGTGGGTCTGCTCGCTGCTTTTTTCGCTCAGGCCGCGGGCGACCTCGCACATGCGGTCCTCGCACTGGTAGATATGGCGCCAGGTCCAGCGGTTCCAGTCGTTGAGCCAGATATAGTGGAAACCGCCCTCACCCCAGCTGCCCTCGGGCAAGCCGACCACCGTGGCGGGATCGGCCCGCTCCAGGAAATCGGCGCAGGAAGTGGGCTCCACGTCCGGCGAGCCGGCCACTTTGGCCAGCACCTTGTCCAGCCACTGCGGGCCCTCGAACCACCAGTGGCCGAACAGCTCGGTATCGTAGGGCGCGGTAATCATCCCCTCGCCGCCGGTGGAGGCCCTGTGCTCGCCGAGGATTCCGGCCAGCAGGTCCACGAAGTGGCTGGTCTGGTTCTCCAGGATCTCATCGACCCGGCCCGGCTCGTACTCCTGCTTGTCGGCCAGATCGGCCTTGGAGGAGGTGACCCGCCAGTAGCGGTGGCCGCCGGGGAAATGCTTCTTGTGGAAGTCGAGAAACGTCCCGTCGCCCGGGTACCCGTGCTCGCCGCTCCAGACCTGAAGGCCGCTCTTGGGGTCGCGGGTGAAAAAGGCCACCGGTTCCTGGTGGCCGGGGTCGCCCACCAGGTAGGGCAGATACGGGCTGTATTCCTCGCTCTCTTCGCGGGGCTTGTAGGTCTGCTCGAACTGCTGCCAGAGTTTCTGCAGCGCCTCGAACCGGTCGAGATAGACACCGATCGCCCTGCCGCCCTTGAGCAGGTGGCTGTCGACGATGAAGTATTTGATTCCAGCTTCGCTGACAAGCTGTTCCACACCCTTGCGGGTCACCGGCTTGGTCGGCCCGTAACCCTCATCGGCCAGGGGACTGGCCCATTCATAGGATGGGCGGTAGGCGCACTCTGGCAGCCAGGTGCCCGCGGGGTCCGTACCGAAATGCTTGCGGTGGGTGGCCGCACCCAGCTTGAGCTGGGCCCTCACACACTCGTCGCGGGAGAGCAGGGGAAGGTAGCCGTGGGTGGCCGCGCAGGTGATAATCTCGATCGCTCCCTGCTCCTGGAGTTTCCGCAGCGCGCCGGGGATATCGCAGTCGAGTTCCTCGGTGAACAGGCGTTTCTGGTGCCGGTAGAAATCGCGCCACATCACCGCCAGAACTGCCTTGTGACCGTCGTCCACCTTCTCGAACTGATCCCTGTTCTCCTCGGCGGCGGCGATTTTTACGTCCAGGTACTCGACAAACGAACTCTTGAACCGGTCATCGGCCAGTTGTTCGGCCAGGATCGGAGTGACTCCGAACGTGATCCCGATCCGGCCCTCGCGCCTGCCGGCGGCCCGGCGGAATATCTCCACCAGGGGCAGGTATGTTTCAGCCGCGGCCTCGTTGAGCCAGTCCATGCCGTGGGGCCACTGGCCGTGGGAGATTACGTAGGGAAGATGAGAATGAAGTACGAAAGAGAAATAACCGTCAGTCAAAGCCAGCTCCTTTGGGATTGTGACCGGGTTTCAGTTCAATCGCTGTCATTCCTGGTCAGATAAACAGCCAAAACTCCCGCGGCGTCAGCCCGGCCCGGAAAACCAGTTCACGCGGGTTGCGGACAGGGGCTGCGGAGGGAATTCAGATATCGGCCTGCCGAAGGTACTCCGCTGCTTTTTCCGGAGGCGTGGGGTTGATATACAGCCCCGTACCCCACTCGAAACCGTGGGTTGTTCCCAGCCGCGGGATAATCTCGATCTGCCAGTGCCAGTCGTACTTGAGAGTTGACCAGTACCCGGCGCGCTTGGGGCTTTGGCCCGTATTGGGTCCGGAGTGGATAGTGAGGTTGAACGGCAGATCGCCGAACAGGGCGGCCAGCCTGCGCATGGACTCGTCGAGGATTTCGGCGGCCGGCCGCAGCATCTCGTCACCCAGGGCGGAAAAATCGTGACTGTGGGCCGTCGGCAGGATCGCCATCTCGAACGGGAAACGCGAGGCGTAAGGGATGTAGCAGACGAAATGGTCGTTCCGGGCCACGACCCTGCCGCCGTCGGTCAGTTCCTGGTCCAGCAGGTCGCAGAACAGGCAGCGTTCCTTGTTGTGGAAATGCTCCCTGGCGGTGGCCAGCGCCATGGCGGCGATCCTGGGGATCACGGGCATGGCCAACAGTTGCGAATGCTGGTGGTTGATACTCGCCCCGGCCACGGCGCCGTGGTTTTTGAAAATCATGATGTAGCGGAAACGCTGATCGGCCATCAGCTCCCGCAGGCGCAGCCGCCAGGTGCGAATCAGGTCGGCAAGGTGGTCCACGCCGAACTGGTGGAACAGGACATGGTGTTGGGGGTGTTCGACCACGATTTCGTGGGCGCCGATCCCGTTGATCCAGTCGTAGACCCCGAACGCGCCGCGCTCGACTTCGTTTTCGTCGGTGGAGAGTATGGGGTACTTGTTGGGGAACACCCGCTGTTTCCATCCCGGGCGGTCGGGATTGGTGCCCTCGCGCACGGAATAGATTTCCGCCGGAGTCCGTCCCTCCTGCCGCTCGCAAAACGGGCAGACTCCCTCGTCGTAAGGTCTGTCCGGGATATCGTAATCCCCGGGGCCCCTGGCTCTGTCAACGGTGACTATCACCCATCTGCGGTGTACAGGGTCGTGCCTGAACTCTGCCATCGTTCAACCCTCCTCCCCTCGACAGGCATCTTCGATTTCTGCTATCGAACACCCTAAAGTTGTCTCCCGAATCGTTATTTTAAGGATTCCCTTTATTATAGTACATGATAGGGGGCTGGAGTGTCAATACAGTGGTCCGGAGTGAGACGATAAATTGTTTAACTGGAAAGTGTTAGCGCAACAGAAAAACCGGCTTTCCGTCCGGGTGCGATTTCGAGGGGCCAGACCGGCACCAGGCAGGTGGCCTGGTAGGTGCGGTCGACCCCGCCCTCGCTCTGGCTGAGCGTGTACACCGGGTACTGGTAAACCGCCAGCGGCGGCCGAGGGAACGCAAACTCCAGGTTCCAGCCGTCGCGCCTGTTATAAACCGTCAATTCCCGCACATTTTGAAGCTCGAAGGGGTCGCCCAGGCCCAGCGCCTCTTCTCCGCCGGAACGCAGGTACACCGCCGGGTCGCCGGGACCCAGGACAGTCAGGTTGAAACTTACCGCTGCAAACAGGATGACCTTGCCGGCGGAGCGGTTCCGGAGCGTGATATCGACTCCGATCCTGCCGGAGTCCCGTTCGAGAGCGATCCGCTTACGGGCCTCGATAGCCGCGTAATCGCCGTCCGGCTGGACGACCCTGCCCCTGCGCGAGAGGACCAGCGATACCTCGCGGCCGCTGCTGCGCGGTCCGGACGCCTGCCAGGGTCCGAGCGCGAAATCGCCGATATCCTCGGGCTCGCCCCTGGACAACTGATCGGCCCCGGCGGGCGGAGCGGCGAAAAAGTGGAGGCGCAGCATCCGTCTGGTCCAGGGATCGTAGACCAGCTCCGACGGCTGGATTTTGTCCTCGAAATGGCGCTCGTGGATACTGGCGTGGCCGCCGTCGCCGTGGTCCTCCTCCTCGCCGCCCTCCACCATCCGGTAGTGGTAGGCCTCGGGACGGCGCGCCAGGGTATCGGTCAGATTGAACTCGGCTGCCAGGGAGTCCAGCTCGGCGATAATGCCCCCGTCGGATGGCTTGATAATCAGGTTGAGCCGCCGGTTGGCCAGGATGATCTCGTCCTGGCCGTCGTGGTCCACATCGGTTTTTTCCACCCGCAGGGAATTGTCGCCCGCCGAGCGCAGCGCCATTTTTTCGGCGCGGATCAGGTTGCTGAAAATTGCTTTGCGCAGGTGGGGCAGGTAGAGCCCGCCGAATATGCCGTGCCAGTAAGCGCAGTTGGTCTGGCCGCGCCAGAGATGTTGAAGCGCCGCCGGCGGTTCCGGCCGGTTGTAGGCGCCGGGGGCCAGCGTGGCGGCCAGCCGGTTGCTGACCTGCCACATCCGGCCGTGCATCCAGCCGGACTCCGGGTATTTGATCAGGAAGTTGCGCCAGAAGCTGCCGCGCAGGAACGGAAAGAACTCGTCCAGTCCGCCCTGACGTTCCAGCCGGGCCTGCAGCTTGTGGAACCGTTCCCCGGCCGATGCCGGCAGTGACCAGCCGCCCATCTCCATGTAGCTGGCCGCGGGCAGGTAGACCTTGCCGCCGGGTGGAGAGCTGTCTATCACCTGGCTGAAAGTGGTTGTCTCCAGCCAGTCGGAATTATCGCAGAGCGCCGTGAAAAAAATATTCAGCCATTTCTGAGTGTAAACCCGGTCGAAAGTTCCCGGCCACATGCCGAACTTCTCGCCGTCATCGGCCAGGGTCAGCACCGAACCTTCGGGGAGTTCCGCGGCCTTGCGGCGGAAAAAGGCGATCACCTCGCTTACCTCGTGGAACGGGATCATGTAGCGGAGCTGCTGGCTGGTCGGGAAGATCGCGACCGTGGCGCCCTGGTCCTCGCTGAGGTAATAGCCGGCCAGCCGCTCGGGGTCGAACCCGGCGGAGAGGAAATGGTAGTCGTCGACCGTGGTGTATTCCAGGCCGGCCTCGCTGAGCAGCGACGGCAGATGGGGTTCCCAGATCCTTTCGGTGAGCCATCCTCCGCGCACGCTGGCGCCGAAATGACGTTTGAGGTAACGGCTCATGTAGCGGATCTGGCCCACGGCGTCGCGGCGGGGCACCACCGGCAGGATCGGCTCGTTGTAGCCGCCGCCGGCGATTTCGGCCTGGCCCCGCCCGGCCAGCTCCCGCACCAGGCTAAAGAATGACGGGTCGTGCTCCGATATCCATTCCAGGAGCGGTCCGCTGTAATGCAGCACCACCTTGACCGCCGGAAACCGGGCCACTGTCTCCAGAAACGGCCGGTAGCTGAGGTCCATCCCGCGCTGGAATACATGGTTGAAATTGCCCACCGGCTGGTGGCAGTGCAGGCCCAGGATGAATTTTATTTTCGCGGCCAATCCTCGTACTCCCGAGTCAGAATTCGTTCGTTGAAAGCGGCGGTCCACCGGATATAAAACGGTGTGACAGGAATAGTGATACATTAATTTTATTCTGCCGTTTTATCAATGGAAAGCAACATGCACCGGCGAGGCCAGGTTGCCGCTTGACAGTCCGGTCGGCCTGGTCTATAATAGATTCATCCGGCGCAAATTGCCGACAGATAGCCCGATATCATTCACTTCCGGAGCCTGCCACGAGCACGATGAACAAAATCAAGTCGGATGTCGATGACCTGATTGAAGAGACCCGGATGCGGGAGCTCGACGACGGTCAGGTCGAGTGGCGGGTGCGCAAGTTCACCCAGATCTGCGAGCGTGAAATCGAGACCGGGGTCAAGAACGTGCGCAAGCGCAAGATGCTGCTCGAGCGCCTGCAGATCATGAAATGCCTCTACGACCACTCGTCGGTAACCCATCCCTCGCGTGGCGGCGGAGAGCGTGGCGAGGACGGGGCGCAGAGGCTCAGGCGACTGCAGAATATCGTCCGCCGCCGCCGGATGGCCCTCGAAATGATCGAGCGGGTGGACACCGGGGTGGTCGGGAAAATCCGCGAGGGCCTGGAGAAGGAATTCGCCGTCGCCGGTCATACCGGACCTGTCGGCTTGCCCGCCGACAGTGCGCGCGACGCGGAGCTTACCCACAGCGCCCTCAATCGCCACCAATGGTATTTTCTCTACTTCAATCTGTTCCTGCTCGCCTTCCTGATCTTCACCCTCCTGCTGGTTGTGGACTAGGTTTCTATTGACTTGAACCCGCCCCGTCCCTTAATTTGCGAACAGAGGGGACGCCCGGGTCCGTGGGCGGTAAATCCCTGCGTTTTAGAGTGTCAAGCGCCGGAAAAAAGGGATTACGCCCCGCGCTATTTGTTACCGCGAGACGCACATGCGGCGGCGGCGGCGACGGCGACTTCCCCCTGGTTACGGCGAGTCTGGAAAACACGAATTCAGGAACGGTGATGAGTTACCGGTGCTGGTTTCACTGTATCAACCCGGAGTGCGGCGAGGATTACCCGATTAATTCGGTAATCTACCGCTGCGAAAAATGCGACAGCCTGCTGGAAGTGGCCCACGACACCGCCGAACTGGCCCGTCGCGACGGGGCCTACTGGCGCGACCTGTTCGAGCGGCGCTACAAGGTTTCACAGTGGCCCCACGGCAGCGCGGTCTGGGGCAAGAAAGAATGGGTCTGCCCGGCGGTTGATGGCGAGAACGTGGTTTCGATGTACGAGGGCGGGTCCAACTTGTTCTGGGCCGAGCGGCTGGGCCGGATTATCGGCCTGGAGGACTTGTGGATCAAGCTCTGCGGGAACAGCCACACCGGCAGTTTCAAGGACCTGGGGATGACCGTGCTGGTGAGCATGGTCAAGCAGATGATTTCCGAGGGCGCCAAAATCCGCGCGGTGGCCTGCGCCTCCACGGGTGACACCTCGGCGGCGCTGGCCGCCTACTGCGCCGCCGCCGGGATACCCGCGGTGGTCCTGCTGCCGGCGGGCAAGATCAGCGCCGCCCAGCTGATCCAGCCGATCTCCAACGGGGCGATCACGCTGTGCCTCGACACCGATTTCGACGGGTGCATGGCGGTGGTGAAAGAGCTGACGAAAGAGAACTGGATCTACCTGGCCAACTCGATGAACAGCCTGCGGATCGAGGGCCAGAAGACCGTTTCGATCGAGATCGTCCAGCAGTTCAACTGGGAGGTGCCCGACGTGGTAGTGATCCCGGGCGGTAACCTGGGCAATGTCAGCGCGCTGGGCAAGGGGTTCGAGATGATGCTCGAACTGGGACTGATCAGTAAACGGCCGAAAATAGTCTGCGCCCAGGCGGCCAAAGCCAATCCGCTCTACCTGAGCTACCTGAAAGGCTTCAAGGAATTTGAGCCCGTGGAAGCGGGCAAGACCCTGGCCAGCGCGATCCAGATCGGAAATCCGGTGAGTATCAACAAGGCTATCGCCGCACTCAAGCGGTTCGACGGGATCGTGGAGCAGGCCACCGAGAACGAGCTGGCCAACGCCAGCGCCCTGGCCGACCTGACCGGACTCTACAACTGTCCGCACACGGGAGTGGCCCTGGCGGTCACATTCAAGCTGCTGCGCCGGGGGAAGATCAAGCCCGGCGACCGGGTGGTGGTGATCTCCACAGCCCACGGTCTCAAGTTCAGCCAGTTCAAGACAGACTACCACCTGCGCCGGCTGGATGACGTAGCGTTCGACTATGCCAACCAGCCGGAGGAAATCCCCGCCGACCTGGATTCGGTCAGGAAAACCCTGGACCGCCGTATCGGCGCGTGGAAATCGGTTGAGTTGGACTGGAGCCGGTGGGAGAGTTAAAGCCGGTAAATTCTGAGAAGGAAGGGCGGCAAATGAAGCTGATGGATTTCGTCTGCCCGAGCTGCATCGCAGCCGAACTGGACGAGACGGACAAGGAGAAAGTGCTCCGCCGGATGGTGGACATGCTCGCCGAAAGCGGCTTTACCGAAGATCCGGCCAAGCTGCTGCACAGCCTGCTGGAACGCGAGAAAATCATGACCACCGGGATCGGGCACGGGATCGCTGTCCCGCATACGGTCTGCGAGGATGTCAAGGCCCAGACAATCGCGCTGGCGCATATTCCGCAGGGGGCAGATTTCGACTCGCTCGACCGCGAGCCGGTCTTTTTCGTCTTCCTGCTGGTCGGGCCGCCGTCAGCCAGCGCAACTCATCTCAAAACCCTGGCCCGGATCAGCCGTCTGGTCCAGCACACCGATTTCGTCAACGCGATTAAGCAGGCGAACGCTGTCGACGACATCCTGAACATACTGGCCGAGGAAGATGGCAAACACTCAGGGTAGCGGCCAACTGCTGATGGTGTTCGTGCTGAACCGGGAGGAGATGCTGGAGGAAATCCTGTCCGGTTTTCTCGAAATCGGCATCAGCGGGGCCACGATACTGGACAGTATGGGCATGGGCCGGATCCTGGCCTACGATATCCCCATTTTCGCCGGGCTGCGCGGTATCCTGGCCGGCGGCCGTCCGAACAACAAAACGATCCTCTCCCTGCTGCCCGACCGTGAGACCTACGAGAAGGCGTTCGAGCTGATCGAGGATGTCTGCGGCAGTCTCGATGATCCGGGAATCGGCGTGCTGTTCGCCCTGCCGGTTGTTGACGCCCGCGGGTTCCTGAAGAGAGATTAAAAAGCAGTTATACCCTCCGGCTTATTCTGCTCTCCATTTTCCCGTCTGGTACCCGATGACCGAAACCACCCGCACAGTGATGCTGATCCTGCTGCTGGCCTTTATCGCGCTGACCGGCGGGCGGCTGATCCTGCGCAAGCGCACCCGCCAGGCTGTCCCCCTGCTGCGCCTGCACACCGCGATGTACCTGGTCGTTGGCGTGGCTCTGGGCCGTCACGGGCTCGGTCTGCTGGCGAGTGAGACGCTGGTGAATCTGGAACCGCTGCTGCAGTTGGCCCTGGGCTGGGCCGGGCTGATGTTCGGACTCCAGTTCAACAGGCGCTCGCTCCGCCAGTTCCCGCCCAGCTGGGCGGCGGCGGCCGGCTTGCAGGCTGTTGTCACCGTGCTCGTGCTGGCGCTGGTGATGGGTTCGGCATTTATCCGCTTTTTCGACTGGGAGGGCGCCCGGTTCTGGCTGGCGCTGCTGCTGGTTACCGTGGCCGGCGCGGCGTCGAGTCCGGCAGAGCCGGCCCTGGCCGCATCGGGTTCAGGCCGGATCCGCAAGCGGTTCGCCCAGTTTGTCAACTACGCGGCCAGCCTTGATCCTGTCCTGCCGATCGTAATCCTGGGCGCGGCCGCGGGCTGGTTCCATGCCGGCGGGGGAGGGTTGGTCCCGGCGCTGGAGTGGACTGCGGCCAGTATCCTGACGGGCTTGGCGATGGGGTTCATGTTCTACTCTTACGCCCGCCACAAGCATACGGAAAAAGAGCTGGCGATGATGATAATTGCGTTCGCGATCCTGGCCGGCGGGATAGCCGCCTACCTCAAGCTCTCCAGCCTGCTGATCAGCATGGTGATGGGCGTGCTGGTGGGCAACAGCCTCAAGGACACCGGCGAACGGGTGTTCCGGGTGCTGGTGGTCCGCGAACGGCCGATCCTGGTGGTACTGCTGGTGATTGTCGGCGCCTCGTGGGACCCGGTGCGGATAGCTGATCTGGTGCCGGTGGCCGCCTGCCTGATGATCTTCCTGGCGGCGCGGGTCGGCGCGAAGTTGATCGGCGCGTTCCTTTTCTCCCCGCTGGTGCGTGAGGAGATGGAGGGCGCCGGCGCCGGCGGCGGACTGGCGCTGATCGGCCAGGGCGGGATGAGTATCGCGCTGCTGGCCAACCACCAGTTGCTCTTCGTCGGCTACGGCGCCGCTGATGCGGTCACGATCGTGCTGGCGGGACTCGTGATCGCCGAGGCCGTGGCCGCCCACGCGGCACGGTTAGCCCTGGAGCACAGGCGAATCGAGGCGCGGAAGGAGGGCGGCTCATGAGCAGGCTGTTCGGACTGGCCGCCCTGGCGCTGCTGATGGGGCTGATGTTCTATCTCCCGCAGCCGGAAACAGGCGGCGCGCCGCTGTCGATGACGCTGGGGTTCCTGCTGCTGGCCGGATTTGTCTGTGGCAAGCTGGGCAACAGGATCGGCCTGCCGGGGATTACCGGCTACCTGATCGCCGGGATCGCGATGGGTCCCTCGCTGCTGGGAATCATGGACCACGGGGACGTGCGCAACCTGGAGCTGATCAACAGTTTCGCTCTGACCCTGATCGCGCTTACCGCCGGGGGAGAGGTGAACCTGCGGCGGATCGCCCGCAGTATCCGGGCGTTCCTGATGATGATCGCGGGGCAGGTGGTGATCACGTTCGTCGGAGTACTGGTGCTGATGGCCTGGGCGCTGCACTATTTCCCCGGCGAATTCACCTTGCAGTTCTCGGGGCTGGTTGCCGTCGGGGCGCTGTTCGCGGTGACCGCGATCGCCAACAGCCCCAGCTCCACCATTGCGGTTATTGTCGAAACCGGCGCGAAAGGCAGGATGACCGAGCTGACCTTGGGAATCACGATCATCAAGGACATCATGGTGATTGTCGCGTTCGCGCTCACGTTCGGGTTTGTGACCCAGATTCTCGATCCATCCCAGGCCGGGCAGGGTAATAATATCGCCGCCGAATTGAGCTGGGAAATCGGTGGTTCGATCACCTTCGGGATCGTCCTGGGCGTGCTGATTATCGGCTACATGAAATATCTCGGCACCGAGCTGCCGATTTTCATTATCGCACTGAGCTACCTGGTGGCGGTGGCCAGCAGGGCGATGCACCTTCACGGGCTGCTGGTCTGCATGACCGCCGGCCTGGCGGTCAGCAACCTCTCCAGCCGCGGGCATTCCTTTATCGCGGCGATCGAGAGAGGCTCGCTGCCGCTTTACGTGCTGTTTTTCGCTATCGCCGGGGCCGGGATCAATTTCAACGTGCTGGCCGAGGCCTGGGTGCTGGTGCTTGTCCTGACCGTCTCCCGCCTGGCGTTCACCTGGTTCGGCACCCGGCTGGGCGCTTCCGCCGCCGCCGAGGAACCCCTGGTGCGCGACAATATCTGGATGGGTTTCCTGACCCAGGCCGGCATAACGCTCGGGATTGCGGTGATTGTCGCCGATAATTTCCCCGGCTGGGGCGTCACGTTCAAGAGCGTGGTGATCGGCTCGATAGCCATCTTCCAGGTGATCGGCCCCGTGCTGTTCAAGTTCGGCCTCGTCCGCGCCGGCAACATCCCGAAAAAGAAAAACTCTGTTTGATTCCCGCCTGATTTTACACGCCTGATTTTTTTTGCTGAACAATCAGTCCTCGCCGAAATCCGTAAGCCCTCGTCCCGCGTGGGTAAGAGCCGTTTCACATCCGAAAAAATCCAAAATATAGCAAAAATATTTTTACGAATATTAATATAACGCACAGAACGCACCGTATTCGCTGGATTGTAACGGGTATCGCTGTTATTTTAAGACGCAACTTGATTGATGGCGAAGATTTCAACCCGGAGCCTCCATGCAGGCAGAACGTTATCTCGAATTCAAATCGGTCCGTCAACTGCTGGAGTGGCAGCGCAGCGAGACCCATCCGGCCCTGCAGGTAATCGTGCTGGCCGCCGCGCGCTGGCACTGGCTGGCTGCCGCAGGACCGGCGGTTGTCACGGCGCTGCTGCGCACCCCCCGGGAGCAGAAGGCGATCTATCCGGCCAGCTCCGGCGGGCGCAGCCCCCACGAATTCGGCCGCGCCGCGGACCTGCGTGTCAGCGCTCTCACTCCTGCCCAGGCCGAATCCTGGGCGGACTGGATCAACAGCGCGTTTGCCTACCGCGGCCGCTCCGGGTTGATGACCGCGCTGGTCCACGAGGTAGGCGGACGGGGCAGGCATCTTCACGTGCAGGTGGGTCCCGGGGAATCCTCCCCGGAGTCGGAAGTCAACACAACCGCGGCGCCGGTGGTCTAGCTGGCGCGCACAAGGAGGAAGGATGTCGAAAAAGATCGTGATGCTGATCGGGACGATTCTGGGCAACTGCCTGGTGATCGTGCTCTACAACCTCTGGCCGGACATACCGCAGGATGTCCTGCTGTGGGCGATCGGCGGAATCTCGAGCACGGGGATCGGCGGTGTGCTCGGGCAGGGTTTCGCCGACGGGCTCAGCCGCGGGCTGACCTCCAGCCAGGGCAAGCGGATCATGGACAGTCGCCTGGAAAAAAACTCTTCGGCCCCCGTCGAACCCCAGGGGGCGGAGTGATCGGAATCGAGGCTGGCCCGGGCAGGCTGACCGGCAGACTGGAGACAGGCCCTCTCGATTTCTACGCTGGCGTCCAGCGGCACAGCGAGCGCGGGAAGAGATGGCTGGCGGGATTTCGCTGGCAGTTCTGAGGGCACGGCAATCTTAACTGGAAAAGATGGCGGGTGCGCCGGGGACAGGCCACACCTCGATCCGGCTAAAGGTCGAAACTGAGGGCGCATACCTCACGAGGTCGGGTGACAACAGCGTCCGGCGCGCCCGCCGAGAAAAAGGCGATGGAAAAAACGGATAGCAGCCATCTTAGAAATTGTCCCAAGGAAGGCCAACTGGCGAGAGTCGCAACCAAGGTCGAGGCGATCGAGCAGCGCATGGGGGATATCTACTCGGCCCAGCTGCACACGGTGGACCGCCTGGACAAGCTGATCCCGGCCGTGGCCCGGCTGGAGGTCAAGGCCGGGGTGTGGGGCGGAGTCGGCGGACTGGTGGCCGCGCTGGTGATGGCGGGTGTGGCCGTACTGGCGAAAATGTGAATCGGAGCGGGAGGTAATCGCAAGTGACCGGGGAAGCAGCGCAGCCAAACAACGAAATCCGGATGACCGAACGTCTGCTGGCCCATCTCAAAATGGGCGGTACGCGCAAGGGCGCGTGCGGCAGCGCCGGGATCAGTTTCCGGGAGCTGTGCGAGAGGATGGAGGCTGACGGGAAGTTCGCCGGGGCGGTGGAGGAGGCCGAATGCGAGGGCCTGGCCGCCGATGAGAAGCGGCTGGCGACCAATGTGGAGGACGGCGACCGCCGGAGCCTGCTGTTCCGTCTGCGGCGGGCCTACCAGGGCGAGAAAAACGGCAAACGAGCTGGGGTGAGAAACGCGGATGAATCGACGCGCAGGGAATACGAGCGGATCGCGAACGAGATCGGCGAACTTACGGAAAAGGATCGGAAAAAGATGGTTGAAGCTGTACGAGGAAATCGAGAGCCAGCCGGAGCCGTTGCGTAGGAAACTTTGGGGACGGCTGGATGTCGGGCTGTTCGCGGAGCACTTCTTTCCCCACTACTGCCGCCGCCCGCCCAACTCGTTCCACTACGAGATGTACGACCTGCTGAGCGGAATGATCCACAGCGGTGGAGGCAAGCGCGTGGCCGTGGCCGCGCCCAGGGAAAGCGCCAAGAGCACGATCGCCACGATGTTCCTGCCCCTGTGGTGCATCTGCTATCCCGAGATCGCCCGCAAGCGCTATATCCTGATCGCCAGCGACACGGCCACCCAGGCCGAGCGGCATATCGGGGATATCAAGATCGAGCTGGAGGCCAACGAACTGCTGGCCGAAAGTTTCGGCTCGCTGACCGGGGCGGGACCGGTGTGGAAGAAAGAAGAGATAGTCGCCAACAGCGGGGTTAAGCTGACCGCGCGGGGTACCGGCGGCAATATTCGCGGCCTGCGCCATCGCCAGTACCGCCCCGATCTGCTGATCGGCGATGACCTGGAGAACGACCTCAACAGCCAGACCCCGGAGCAGCGGCGGAAAATCTCCGACTGGTTTTTCAAGGCTTTCAGCAAAACCGGAGGCAAGAACGTGGACATTGTCGTGATCGGTACGATCCTGCACTACGAGAGCCTGCTCTCCTCACTGCTGGTTAATCCGGCGTTCGAGAGCCGCCGCTACCAGGGCGTGATCCGCTGGAGCCGGGCGCAGAAGCTCTGGGAGGAGTGGGAAAATATCTATACCGACACCTCGCTTGACTCCGCCGGACGCACGGCGGCGGCCGAGGAGTTTTTCGCCGCCCACGAGCGGAGGATGACCGCCGGGACCGAGGTGATCTGGCCGGAGTACCGCAGCTACCACGACCTGATGAAGCTGCGGGTGGCCGAGGGCCCGGCCAGCTTCGACAGCGAGATCCAGAACGAGCCGGTCAACCCGCGCGACTGCCTGTTCCGCGAGGAATGGTTCAGCTTTTTCGACGAGGACGAACTCGACACCTCCAGCCTTCAGATCGTGGCCGCGGTCGATCCCTCCCTGGGCGGAAAGAACCGCCACGACGACCCCTCGGCGGTGATCTGCCTGGGCCGCGACGAGGCCGGGGCGCTCTACGTGCTCGACGCCGATATCGAGCGGCGGCGGCCGGACGTGATAATCGAGGACGTGCTCGAACTCTACGCCAGGCGGCGGCCGCTGGTTATCGGGGTCGAGACGGTTCAGTTCCAGGAATTTTTCAAGGACGTGCTGCTGCACCAGGCGGCCGCGCGCGGGATCTACCCGCCGGTACGGGGAATTAAACAGCACACCGACAAGACACTGCGTATCCAGCGCCTGCAGCCGCTGATCAAGAGCGGGCGGCTGAGGTTCCAGCGCAGGCACCGGGCGCTTTACGACCAGTTGCGCTTTTTCCCCCGCGCCGGCCACGATGACGGCCCGGACGCGCTGGAGATGGCCGTGGCGCTGATTGAAGAAACCGCGGGCGGCGAGCGAATCCGCTTCGACCGGCCCCAAACCGGAACGCAACAACTGAAGAGGGTATTCGGCTGATGGCAAACGATGGCAGGAAACGCAGACGGAGAAGGAAGAGACGGCCGGTGGTGACCGCGGTCCGTCACCGCGAGCTGACCAACCCCTGGAGAGACGGGCTTGGTTCGATATTCGGCCGCTGGGTCGAGAACCCGGACCGCACCCTGGAGGACCACAGTACCGAGGGCCTGAGCCTGTACAGCGAGATGCTGCGCAAGGACGCCCAGCTGGCGCTCTGTTTCCGCCAGCGTGCGCTGAACGTGATGGCCCAGGGCTGGCGGATAATCCCCGGCGGCGACACGCACGAGGACCACGAGCGGGCCGCCTGGGTGGAGCGCGAACTTCGCCAGGTCAAACAGTTCCATATCAGCCGTACCCGGTTTTTCCGCGGGATCAGCCACGGGTTCGCACCGGCCGAGATCATTTTCACCCGGCGCGGTGATGGCACCCTGGGGATCGACTCGTTCCGTACCCGCGACCCGGAGCGCTTCCGCTTCGACCCCGACGGCGGCCTGCTGCTGACCGACATGCCCTGCGACCCCCGCCGCCTTCCCTCGTGGAAATTCGTGCTCAACACCTGGGGTTCCGATGAAAGCTCCTACGGCCAGGGCCTGCTGCGCGAGATCTATCCGCTCTGGTTTTTCAAGAACAACGCGCTCAAGGAACTGGTGCGGTTTGTGGAAAAATTCGGCGCGCCGTACCTGTGGGCAAGCTACCCGCGGGGAACCTCGGGCCAGGAGCAGGACGCGCTGCTGGATGTACTCAAACTTATGCAAAGCAACACAGTGGGTATCGGACCCGAGGGCACCGAGTTCCAGATCAACGAGATCGGCCGCCAGGGTGTGGTCGAGGTGTTCCGCTTCATCATCAGCGAGTATGTCGACCGCCAATACGCCAAGGCCGTGCTGGGCCAGACGCTGTCAACCGAGAGCGAGAGCGGCACCCACGCCCTGGCCAACTTTCAGCGGGTGTCCCTGCAGAACATCATCAAGGACGACAGCCAGTGGCAGCAGGAACAGCTCGACGGGGTGATCCGCACACTGGTGGAAATCAATTACGGGCCGCTGCCGGCCGGGCGTTATCCCACCTTCCGGATCGCCTATGAGGAAGACCGCGACCTGGCCGCGTATCTCAAGGCCGTGGGCGTGGCGGTCAACGAGCTGGGTCTGCCGGTGGGCGAGCGCTGGCTGCGCGAACAGATCGGGTTCCCCGCGCCGCGTGATGACGACAGTCCGCTGGCCGGGTCCGGAAATGCAAAAAGCGAGGAGGAAGCCGAATGAATGACAAGCTGCTGAGCGACGAACTGATCGACGGCTGGTGGGACGTGGCCCGGGCCGGTAAATGGCGCGGCAGCGCCGCCGGCGCCCCGTCGGAGATCGAGGTGACCGATGAGGACCTGCTGAGGATGGTCGAGGACTACAACCCGAAACTGCAGG
>VRUH01000009.1:92449-102689 GCA_019456185.1 Candidatus Glassbacteria bacterium
GGAAGCTCCCGTGACTGTCGAGCATCGCCACGAGGGACCGGCCATGGGCTGGGTAGCCGCCCTGCGGGTATCCGGCGGAGTGCTCCAGGCGCGCTTCTATCGCCTCAGCACCAGGCTTCGCGACTGGCTGCGCGAGGGAGCCTACCGCAGCCGCTCGATCGAAATGTACAAGCCGTTCGAGCCGACAGGCAGGGCCTACCTGGCCGCGGTCACCTTTCTGGGGGCCCAGCCGCCGGCTGTAAAGGGACTCAGCCCGGAGCCATCGCTGCTGGCCGACGGCTGCGGCGAGATTATCAGCCTGCTGGAAAGCGCTTGCGACCGACTACCCGAGAACCGAGGAGGGGATGAGATGGACGAACGTAAAAAGGGACTGGCCGCGCGGGCGGTGAGTTCGCTGATGGAGGTGTTTACCCGCGAGGACGAGACGGCGGTCGGTGACGAGGAGGATATCGCCGGGCTGGTGGCAAAACTGGAAAAGGAGCGCAGCCTGCGCATCGCCGCCGAAAAACGAGTGGCCGAGTTGGAGCGTCAGTTGGCCGAGCTGCTGGACAACGAGAACCTCGATGAGTTCAGCGCGACGCTGACCGAGGCCGCCCGCCAGGAAAGGATAACTCCGGCGGAGCAGGCCGGCTATATCCGCCTGGGCGAGCGCCTGGACGAGGCCGGTCGGGCGGCGATCCTGGCGGAAATTTCCTCGCGTGAGCCGATGGGCCTGCTGGCGGAGATCAGCGCACTCGCCCCCGGCCGCGACACGGACGGCCGGCTCAACCGCACCCGCGCGGCATTCGAGGGATTCCCCGAGGACCCCGAGCACGACGAGGCGCTGAAACTGATGGCCGCCGAGACGGGACTGGTGTTCGAGGAGGCGATCCTCAGGGTCCGGCTGGCCGGTCAGGTGCAATAGGGTAAGGCACTTATATCTAAACTAATGTAGTGGTTAACAGAGGAGAAACGCAAATGGCAGTCAAGCTGAGAGAGAGACTGATCAACACCGACACGTTCACTGTCGGCAGCAGCGATATCGCCCGCGGCACGTGCACCGTGCTCAACAGCGGCGTGGTTGACGCCAGCGGAGCCAACGCGGCCAAGTTTGTTGGAATTACCACCGAGCCTGGCACCGCGGGCAAGGACGTCCGCGTGGCCCAGGGCGGCAGTACTGTGCTGGCCCTGGCCGCCGACGGAAGCGTCTCTGAGGGCGACTGGCTTGTCTCCGACGCCACCGGCAAAGTGACGACCGCCGGTGCGGGGGCGCAGGGCACGGCCCAGTATTTTGTCGGCTACGCCCTGCGGGCATCGGCCGCCGCCGACCAGTTGATCCCGGTGGCGGTCTGGCCGGCGCGTGTCGATAACCCGGCTCCGTAGTAGTGCATAAAATTGAGCATACTTGATTTGGAGAAACGTATCGAAACCCGTCAATACCCAGGAGAGCGAAGATGGCTGATAGATATTCGACCCTGAATCTCAACCGTACACTGACTCAGTTCGCCATGGAAAGTATGGGCGCCGGCGGTCCGTTCGTGGCCGACAGAGTTGCGCCGGTGGTCCATGTACCGGTGACCAACGGCAAGTATTACGTGTTCAGCGGCACGGAAGCCCTGCGCGATGACTACGATGCGCTGCGCGCCCCCAAGACCGAGAGCAACGAGATATCACGCAGCTACAGCTCGGCGACTTATGCCTGCCAGCAGTATGGACTGAAGGATCTGGTCGCCGACGAGGAGCTGGATAACGCCGACCGTGCGGTGATTGACCCCGAGCGCGACGCTATCGAGCTGATTACCCGTAAGCTCAAGCTGCCGATCGAGATGCGCTTGATCGCCAAGGTGATGGACACCAACGTCGTTACCAACAACGCCTCGGCCACCGCCGCCTGGAACGCCGGCAGCGGTGTCGATATCGAGGGCGATATCGACGCGGCTAAGCTCAGCGTGCGCAAGAAGGCCGGCGTGGAACCCAACACGATCGTGGTCCCGCCCCATATCGCCGCGGCCGCCAAGAAGGACAGCAACATCCGCGAGCTGGTCAAGTACACCGACAGCACCCTGCTGGTTGGCGGCGAGCTGCCGCCCAAGCTGTTCGGGCTGGAAGTGGTGATCCCGATGGCCCTGAGCGATGAGGCCGCGCCGGGAGTGAGTACTCCCAACGTGGATTTCGCCTGGGACGACAACAGCGTGCTGGTGGCCTACGTGGAGCGCCAGAGCCCGAGCAAGCGCGCTATTTCGCTGGCTTACCAGTTCCGCCGTCCGGTGGCGGGCAGCCTCGATGTGGCCGCCTACCGCTACCGCGACGAGAGCCGTCACGCCACCGTGATCGAGGGCCTGATCGAGCAGACCGAAGAAGTGGTCTGCGCCGACTGCGGTTTCCTGATCACCGGCGCGTATGCCTGATCCGGAGGTAATGTATGAAAGTTAAGATACTTAAATCCTGGATTTATCGCAGTAAGCTCCGTCAGCCGGATGAGGTTGTGGTGCTGCCGGAAGATGACGCCCGGCGGGCAGAGGAGATGGGAGTTGCATGTCCACTCCGTCGCCGCTCCGCCAGGGGCGGCAAAAGCACCGGAAGCGCTAAATCTAGTTGACCCGGATGCCGGGCGGGCCGCAGCGACGGCCCGCCCGGTGGGCGGGAAGGAGGACCTGAGTGGCTTACAGTACTGTCAGCGACCTGACTCGCTGGATCGACAGCGACGAGCTTGTGCGCTTGTGCAGCACGGACCCCTCGGCGACGATTGCCAGCGCCGATGTGCTGGAGGTGGCCGGTGAAGCGATCGAGAATGCGGACAGCCAGATCGACAGCTACCTGCTGGGCCGTTGGCCCGGCCTGAGGAGCTACGATCCAGTCCCCGATGAGATCAACCGTCTCAGTGCGATCATCGCGGTCTACCAGCTCTATCTTCGACGCCGGGCTGTCAGCAGTGACTGGCGGACCAGTTACCAGGACAGTCTCGAACGGCTGGCCGCCGCCTCGCGGGGAGAGTTGGACCTCGGGCTGGATGACTCCGGCAGCACGGCCGCGGAACCGGAGGAGATCTACCGTACCGACGCCGAGGAAAGCGACCGGAAGTACAGCAGCGAGAAACTTGACAAGTTCTAAGACGAATTGAGCGGCGCTCCGTCGGCGGCCGGAAACGGGGGAGGTGCCGGACGGCCCGGGTTGAGGTGACACAATACACCCGCGTCCGGGAAATACATCCCGGCAGACGAGGTATCGGCGAGAGCTGCGAATACGCCGACCGGAGCGCCGCGATATTCAAAACCGATTTTCACTGAGCAGGAGGGCCGCGTGGCCGCAGATATCAAGACAATCAGCGATGCGATAATTTCCCGTCTGGCCGCGCAGGTCCCTGGGCTCAACAGCCGGACCGTGGCGACTTTCACCGGCTCGGTCGCCGACCTGGCGGCCCAGGGCAGAAACTTTCCGTTCGTCGGAATCAGCCTGTCGTCGGTGAACTACAGGAGCCTCAATGCCGAGGAAAGCCTGGCCCGCGAGGAACTGTCGTTCAGCGTGAAAGTAGTCGTGGAGGATTTCCGCGGCCAGGGATTCAGCCTGGAAACGGGCTACGGGCTGCTGGACGAGGTCCGCGACTGCCTGTTGGGCGCCAGGCTGGGGATCGACGGACTGGCCCCGCTCGAGCTCGGAGCGTTCCGGGTGGACAGCGCCGCGGAGAAAGAGGGGCTGGCCGTGTTCGGCTCCAGCATCTCCACCTGGCAGCTTCGTCAGAGCGTCTGAGGAATGTGTATATAAAGTTTTATATGAGGGGGAATCCTCCCCGGTCAACGTAACGGAGAGCGAGGAAAAATGGTTACACCCGTGTTTGCCAGCAGCACGCGGATCGCCTGGTCATCCAAGCGGCAGAGCGCTTTCGGCAGTCCGCTCGTCGAAGCGGATATGGACAGGTTCCTCAAGCTGCAGGAACCACTGATTGTCAATGAGACAGCGGAACACTGGAGCGACAGAGGCAGTGTCGGCAGTGGTCACGACTGGACCGAACAGCGCGGGCGGGAACGCCAGTCCGTTCAATTCAGTATCCCCGACCAGGCGCTGCCTGTCGATTTTATCGGTTACCTGCTGGGTCTGCTGTTCTCGGCCGAAACGGCCCAAACCACAGCCGGTGGCGCAAACGAGCACAACTGTTCGTTTCAGTCGCTCGACAGCCGGCCGGCCGCATGGACCACCACCCTGGCCGTGGGCGAGGACGACCTGAGCTACTATATCCAGGATGCCGCAGTGACTGGATTGACAATCAGCGGCAGCCGGACCGACAGACTGCAGGCCGGAGCAGAGCTGGTGGCCAGCAAGATCGGCGGTACAGTGACCGGTAATAACTGGCCGGCCGCTTCCGCGCTGCGCTATCTCTACAGCTACGCAGGTACATTCAGCCTGGACGGTGATGATTCCCGCACCGCCCAGTTGCGGGATTTCAGCCTGAACCTGAATTCGGGGATCAATGCCGAGCTGGCCTGGCAGAAAGCCTCCAGCGAAAGCGAGCGGCTCCACCCCTCGTGGTGGCCGTATTCGCCGGAGCGCAGCATGACGCTGAACATCAGCCTGCTGGGATCCACCGGTGATCTCGACACGTTCCGCACCGCCCAGCAGCAGGCCACGCCGATGTCGGTGGTGATCAGCTGCCTCGGCGAGGTAATCGGCGGGACCTCTCCCCCGGAGAACGACCTGGTGGAGATCACGATCCCGCAGGCGGTGTTTACCGGCTTGGATTACAGCTACGAGGACGGGATGATGGTGATCTCGCTGACGGCCGAGGGAGATTACCACGCGTCCACCGGTGGTCCGCTGGCGATCTGCACCGTCGAGGGTTCCGTGCCGGAGTACTTCGTCTGATAACAATGCTTATGATATATAAAGTAATATATCTCAGCTCAACTTTTCGGACAGGGAGGTTCAGGATGGAAGACAGGAAGTTTTTCGGCCTTGGCGGCGATGAGCGGGTGAGTGTGGAGCTGACTGTGCAGAGCGGTGGCGAGCACTATCAGCTGGTCCATCTGTTCCGCCGTCCCTCGGCGGCCGACAAGAAACGGTTCTGGGCGGCGATGGGCTCAGTACCGGCCGCCGAGGGCCAGGACCGTAACTTGGCCTATCTTTCAGCCCAGGAGCGGCTTTACGATGACAGTATCCTGGAGGTGGAGGGCTATGACCTCAAGGACGGTGGAAGCGAGGATGAGCGCTGGTGGGTGGCCCTTGTTCCGCTGGAGCACAAGCTGTGGGCCGTGGAAAAGCTGCTCTCGGAGGCCGGTAACCTGGAGCCTGAAGCCGTAAAAAACTGATCCGGGACATCCGACGCGTGCTGGACGGAGCGGGTGTCCCCGGCAGGAGCGATATCTGCCCCGGTACGGAGTGCTGCGGCTGGCTCGCCGACAGCGACGACCCCTGCCGTGGTTGCAGCTTGCGGGGAAGCGATCGGGAGGGCGGATGCCTGGCGGCGAATTACGCGCTGTTCCTGGCGGACTTTATCGAGACTTTCAGCCCCTCGGCTGCTGAGATCGGCTGGCGAGACTACGAGGTCTGCCGCGTGTGTCTCCAGGCAAAGCAGGAGCATCTGGCGGATATTCAGCGCAGGACTTTTCAATTCCCGCTAGGGCAATTCGGTCGGGCGAATCGCAGGGTCTGATTTGGATTCTTATCGCGAAGGGACGAGAGAAAATGGTCAGTAAATGGAAAACGGGCACCGGGAATCAGAGAAATTCCGGAGGCGGCAGGCAGATATCTGCGGCCTTGACGGCGACTGTGAATCAATTTTTCGGGAGCCTGTCCCGTCAGCAGGCTTTCTCTACCTCCATGACGGTTCCCGGAGTGAGGCCTTCAGCGGGTGGGGGTCTTATGCCCGCCGGCGGAAGTTATCAAGCCGAACCGGGTCAGTGGTGGCAGCAGATGAAGACCGGTCAGGAGGAATTCCTGAGGCAGACGCTCGACGGCTTGACGAAAATGGAGGGCGGCTTCGGGAAGATGTTCGGCAACTTCCTCAGCACCGGCAATCAGACTTTCGACGAACTGGCCGGCAGCCTGGCGAAAATGGGTCAAAATCTGCTGGGCGGCCTGACCGGGCAGGGCGGGCCGATGTCGTTTCTGGGTTCGGTACTCGGGCCGGTCAAGTCAGCGCTCGGATTCCTGAGCCCGGTTAGCTCGATCCTGTCGACCGGTTTCAGCCTGTTCAAGGGTATCAAAGGCCTGTTCGGCGGCAGGAAGACGCAGCAGCTCTCCTCCCCGCTGGTGAACAGGAGCGATTATATCCCCCGCGTGTCGGCCGCGCCGGTACCTCAGGGGAGGACAGTTAACGTCTATATCAACGGACAATCGTTGAGTTCGGCGGTGGAGGTCGACCGCACTCTTGGCCGCGCCGGCGTGGACCGTCGGCTGAGGGAGCAGGTCAAGGAGCTGGTGCGCAGCGGGGCCAATCCGGTTGCCTGATGCTTGCCGGGACTTTAAACCTTTTTGTCCGAACAGAGCGCAGCGGGAGGAAAACTGATGGCAGAATATCCCCATATCCTGGCAGAGAACTTTCTCGAGAATGCCACGGTCTCGAAAGAGGGGTTCACCGAGAACCCTGTATATAAAATAGAATACATATCGGACCTGTCGCGGATGAGCAAGTGGCAGGGCGGTAACTCAGCCACTCAGCGTCTGATCTGGACCCTGGTGGATGGGCCGCGCTGGGCGGACACGTTTGTATTCGACCGCAATTCGGATATCACCGGCAGCAGCCCGAGTGTCGGCCTGTACCACGCAGACAGTGCGGGCGGGCCGTGGACCCAGGTTAAGCTTGATGATGATTCGGACCTCGTAATCAACCAGCCGGACAGCGATACGATTTACTGGAAAACGCTGACACCGGTTGAGGCCCGCTGCTGGTCGGTGCTGCTCCAGGGTCTGGACGGCATGACCCGGACGCCCTCGATCTTCAACGTCTGGCTGGGCAGCAGGATCGAGTTGACTTTCGGGCCGTTCGGTGATTTCGACCCGTACGAGGAAGAAGTGACCGGCGAGTCCCTGCACGGCGCGTCCGGCGGGTTCCAGTGGACCCAGCGGTTTCGCCGCCGGGTTCTGCGCGCCGCGTTCGAAAACCTGACTGACAGCCAGTACGGCCAGTTGTCCGTCTGGTGGAATCAGGCGGCGGCCAGGGGCAAAAACTGGTGGTGGCTCAGTTTCCCCACCAGCGAACCCGGCGACCCGCTGTACCTGAACTGCGAGGGCATGGCCCACCGGTTCGCTGTTACCAGCGCGGTGCGCCACGGCATAATCGAAGCCTGGGAGGTGCTCTAATGGCCCTGACACCGACGACCCGCTGGACAGGGAACGCCATGGCCGGGCGGGCCGAACCTGTATTAAAGTTTGAGTTCAGCCCGACCGTGGCTTACGACGAGTTGAGCTGCCGGGCCGACTGGAGGAGCGGCGATCCGTCCGATAATCTGGATGTGAACCACCAGTCCGACCAGCTTCGCCTGGAGCGCAGCAGGAAGGTGGACCACCCGGAGAGCCACCTGGTTCAGAGCAAGAACTATTTCCCGATAGTATACAAATATATAGAGGAAAACGGTGTCATGGTCCATGACGGGGCCACTTTGGGACGGTACGTGCAGACTTTCCGCTGCGACAGGTCGTTCAAGCTAGCTGAACTGCACATGTCGATCCATAACCATTCCGAGTACACGGGCCGCCTGACAATCCGGATTCTTACCGGCCTCGGAGAAAGTGGTTTGGGCGAGAGGCAGTTGTCGGGCCAAAGCCACGTGGACAAGGTTCTGGAGGGCGCAAGGGAACTGGGTCGGCTTGAAATCGACTACGCCAGCAGGGAACCGCTTGTCCGCGATGACGATAGCGACGGGAGCTGGCTTATGCTGGATTTCAGCAGGGAGAATGTCTGGATTCCCGGCGGAGATATCCCCTGCGCGATCGTCCTCGAACCGACCGCTGGCAGTGGGGATAAGTTCATTTGGTTCAAGGGCAGCGATTCAGTCGGGAGCTACACCAAAGGCAGTCTTTACTGGGGAATCCCCAGCAGCAAATTGTACTGGCTGCAGAGCGGCCACCTGGCATTCAAGTTTAAGGTTGACGCCTTCGCTCAGCAGGGAAGCGGGACCTGGATACTCGATCTGGGACAGGAGCTCCCGGCCGAAGCCGAGGGCGAACTGGAGATCCGTTACTGCGAACCAGAGGGTACCAGAGCAAGGTTCCAGATCGCCGAAGCTGATTCAGCCTCGGCGGCGGCGGGCAAGAGTCTGACGCGGACCGTATCCGACGGCTCGGTGATCGGCAAACGCTATGTCAAGCTCAAGGCCACTCTGTTCAGCGACAGCCTGGGGATCGACACTCCGCGGATCCAGTCGATCAGGGTGGCGTTCAAGCACAGGGTAAACTGGCTGCTGGCCTCGCGGCCCATGTTCGGCTACCCGAACCTGGTGGCCGAGGCCCCGGACTACTCGGCCGAGGGCGATCCGCTTTCGGGCAGCGCGTCGGCCACCGATACCAGCCGGATCGTGCTGATGGACCCCGGCGGAATCGCATCGGAGCTGTTCTCCAGCTACAACATGAAAAACGACCGGATAAAAATCTGGCTCGGATTCGACACGCCGGATTTTGTCGATCACGGCGCCGGCGGGCAGCCAGACTGGCTGCCGTTCAAAACCGTCTGGGTCGAAGACTGGGAGCCGCGCGCGGGACAGGTCGAGGTCCACTGCTACGATCAGCAGATCCGCTTCCGTAAGGCGCAGGCCCCCCTTCCGGCCGATCCGCCCGAACAGACCGAGCATATCTATTACGACCGGGCGAACCCGGCGGAGATCAAGTACGACCTGCTGCGCCGGGCCGGGATCAGGCGTTGCGAGATCGAGTATGACCACGCCGAGGGCACGCTGGCCGCGGCAGGGGGGGCCAACGGCAGTTTCGCCAGCCTGGCCTCGAAATTCGACTGGGAATTGAACTACGGTATCAGCGCCGCAACCGGACTGGAAGGGGTGGACAGCGAGATCAACCGTCACCTGCTCGCCTTTCAGTTGGTGGACGAAAACGGCAAATGGGTGGTCCGCTACGCTGATTTCGATTGCGAATACGACCAGGATGAAGGCTGGCTCCGCGATGGAGTTGCCCTGCCAGTGGTCGAGAACGACCACCTTGCTGTCGGCAGCGAAACCTTCAGTCCGGGCCTGAAGTACATGCGCAACTGGGGACTGGTGTATTTCGGCGGCAGCGGCGGCGGGGAAACGGGGTATACCAGCCTGACTGTCAGTCCCGGTCCCGGCAGCGCCAAGGCCCACAAGGAAAACTCATCCGACAAGCTCTACAGCGCATTTATCCCCTCGGACAGGGAGGACCAGGCAGGCGCCGTGGCCAGGCGCCGACGGCTGCTGCAGCAGGACGGCCTGCGCACGGTGCAGTTCACCACCGGTCTGCGGTACGCCAGCCTCCAGATCGGCGAACATATAAACTTTTATAGCAGTCTGTACCGCCGGCCCGGCGCGGCCTCGCCCAACCCGCTGCTGGTGATGATCACGCGCAAGAATATCGACAGCAACCTCTCGTCAATCCACTGGGCCGGAGTGGTGCTGCTGGACGCCGAACAGACAGCGTCCGAGGAGTATCAGTTCAATCCCCCCTCGTCGCTGACCGTTACGCCGCTGGGTGACGGTACGGCGCAATGGGATTGGCCGGCCGCGGTAGACGAGCAGGCCGATGGAGTTGTCCGCTACGAGCTGTACCAGCGGCTGAGCCATCTGCGGGACTGGGGCGCGCCGATCCACAGCGTACCCGCCGATGACAGCCAGAACTACGGGTGGACCGGGAGCGGGTACGACGAGGCCCTGCAATACGACTGCGGAGTCAGGTCCGTGCACAGCTCGGGCGCGAGCAGCCCGGTGGTGACAGCGGATAACGTCGTGCTGACCGGTCCCGTGCCTCCGGTCCCCGGCTCCGGTGACTGGATACTGCGCACCGAGCCGGGCCGTTTGATCGTGGAACTGCTGAACGCGGTCGGGGACGCATCGAGCTACTATGTTTACGTTATCGCGACGGGCGGATGGCAGAAACTGGGCTCGTTTACCGCCGGCACTAAATTTGAATACGAGGTCCCTGATCCGTTCACGCCCAGAGTCTGGATCATGGCGATCAGCGCCGCTAATAAATGGGGCGAGAGCGCCAGGTCGGCAATCCAGGTCAAAATCAATCTGACCAGAAACCCGGCTAATTTCGTGCTGGGTCAGCCGGAGTTCGATTCGGCCGGCGGCGCGTTTCCGGC
>VRUH01000009.1:102699-106491 GCA_019456185.1 Candidatus Glassbacteria bacterium
CCGGCTGTCAGCTACGTGCCGGTGGGCAATACCCATTCGTATTCGATCCTGCTCAAGCTCAATCCGCCGGCCCTTTACGCTGACCTTGCCGCCCGCTACGAAATCGAGCGTCGCGACAACGGGGGCGAGGAAGGACAGGGATGGAGCATCTGGGAGCGGCTGACGGAATACCAGCTCAAGCACAGCGACGGGCAGGCGCCGGCTCCGGTGGCGATCTACTACAACAACACCGACAGCCTGCTTTCGCCGGGAACCACTTATAAGTTCCGGGCCAGGGCTGTCAGCCGCTGGGACGTGGCCGGAGACTGGAGCGATATCACCGCGATACTGCTCACCGAGGACTCCACCGGTCCAGACCAGCCGGTGATCTCGGTTTACGAGGAGACCGGCAGCGTGCGGATCGAGATCTCGGAGCCGGCTATCGGCGGCGGACCGTGCCCGGATTTCAGCCACTTCATCATCGAGGGCAGCCAGGAGGGGGGCCAGTGGCAGGAACTCGACCCCCACTGGACAGGCACCGTGTTCATCCATACCGGCCCCGACAGCGACCTGGAAACCGACTGGGAATACAGGGTTACCGCGGTGGACCACAGCGGCAACGCCAGTCCTGTCAGCGCGGCGAGCGGAGCAAAGAAGAAAAAGAAAGCCAATACAACTTTCTTAGCTGATTCGGTGGTGTCTACACTCGGCCAGGTGTCCACGAATGAAACCGCGATAAGTCAAAACGCCGATGCGATAGTGTTAAGGGCAACAGAGACTTACGTTGACGGTCAGGATACTACCCTCCAGGGCCAAATAACGGTCAACGCCGGTAATATCAATCTCAAGGTGAGCAAGAACGACGTTATCAACCAGATCAATATCAGCACCGAGGGTATTGATATTACGGGACGGACAATCGTATCAGCCGGGTCGGGTTCCAGGGTGGAGTTTTTTCCCGATGAGAATACGGGATTTGTGGCGATTGATAATGCCAGCAACGAGGTTTTCAAGATATTGGTCGGCGGCACGGACGTTGGGGACGTGATAATCGGGGATACAAGTGGCAATTATATTAAATGGGACAAAAGCGCATCACTGTTAATAGTGAACGGCGTTTTCGATGCGGACAAAGGGATTAGGACGCAAACCGTCAGCAGTAATTATATGTGGATGTACTACCGTTCAGAGTATGGCATGAATAGACATACGCTGGATTTTTGGGCCGATTTGGATTGGCTGGGCGGTATTTTCATGGACACAAACTCCACCGCAGAAACGCAGTTGAGATTAGATAAGGCCGGTCAAGCCGTCTGGCTTCAAGCCTACTATGACAGGATTGAAATAGACGGCGACAAAGTATTGAGTACGCGGGGCGCTCATGTAGCGGATGCCGACGGCACTCTTGCAGATATAACAACTCAATTCAATCTGTTGTTGACAAGGCTTGAACCCGGCGGGCATGGCCTACTCGCTGCCTCATAATGCGGAGACACCATGAACTATGACGAACTGATCAAGAAGAACAAAAGCCAGTTGCTGGCGCTACGCGGGCAGCGCCTGGAAGCCCAGAATGCCTTGGATTCAGTATTGGCCGAAGAACACCGCACGGAGGGCCGGATTCATCAGTTGATCGAATTGAAACAACTGGCCGCGCGGGAAGCCGCGGACATACCCCCAGATAACGGAGAATAGCACATGGCCGGAACGCTGAAAATGTATAAAGAGGTGACGCTTGATACTCAGGTGGCTGATGGAGCGAATCGACGGGATGGTGGCCGAGTGACCGGGAGGCTGGGGACAGTGGATGACCTGCTCCGCGCCAGGCTGGATGAACTTCGCCGCCAGCGCGCCGAGCTGGAGGGCCGCCACGTCGAGCTGCAGCAGATGCTCAACCGGACCGCCAGCGATTACGTGCGCACCGGCGGGGCGCTGGACGAACTGGAACGTCAACTGGAACTGGTGCGGGATCAACAGAATCCGCCGCAAGGGGCGGAAGGAGGGAGCAATTGAGCGTACTCAGATTGTACAAGGACGACACGCTGACCTCGATGGTCAGTATCGCCGGGGAGTTCTCCAACCCGGATGAGGAGACCAGCCTGGACGGCACCAACGGCGAGACCGCGGTGGCCGCGCTCTGGGTGGCGGTCGAGCAGTCCACCCTGGCCGCGGATATCGACGACACCACCCAGACCGTAACCCTGGCCGCGGACCGGTTTGCCGATACAGACTACCCGGTGCTAGTGGTTGGCACGGAAAAGATGCTGATCACTTCCGGGTTCGGCACCTCGACCCTGACAGTCAACCGGGGCTACAACAACACTACCGCGGCCTCGCATACCACCGGCGACCCTGTCCGCGTAGCCTACGACAGCAGCTCGATCACGATCGACTGCGAGGACAACCAGGGGGCGGACGAAAGCGGCTGGGTCACCTACTGCGACGACGATGGCGGCGGCAGCCCGGACGGTGTCTGGGAAGCTCCGCACTCGCTGAGCAACCTCACCGTTGACCAGAACGCGGCCATCCATCGGCGGGTCGTGGTGCCCGCCAGCACACCGGCGGCTTTCAAGCAGGACCTGGTTCACCGGCTGGCGGCAACGATTAACGAGATTTCCTGAGGAGGCAGCAGCCATGCAATTTATCACCAGCGTTGCCGCTAAAGTGGTCAAGGCCAACGCCACCGTGCTCGACGGCGCCCTGGCCCAGGGGGCGACTACTGTTGTCGTGGCCCATGACGTGTTCACAGCCGTGCAGAGTGTCAGGATCGGCGAGGAGCAGATCACCCTGGGTTCGACTTCCGACAATCTCACATTCACCGGCTGCACACGCGGCGCGGCAAGCACTACCGACACGGATCACGCCGACGGCCAGGAGGTGCTGGACGCCGATGGCGCCGAACTGCTGAGCCATACGTTCGATGGCTCCACTTATCTCTCGGCGATCCGGATCAGCGCCAACGTACAGTTTACCTGCGGGATCGAGCAGGACGGGACCCTGCGTTACATGCCGCGCTCCTCGCACTCGCAGATGGAACTGATTCTGCCCACCGCCCGCTACCAGCCCGCCGGCTCCTCGATCCTGACCCTGCTGGCCTGGTTGCGACGCGATGAGGCCGAGGAAGCTGACTTCAGCGCGGAGATGCAGAGCTGATGCGCTACGACGGCAGCGATATTCTGTTCGAATTTTTCTTCCAGCCCGGCTATACGATCGACTGGGTCAGCGAGGACAGCAGCTTGCGCCTGGACGTGGAATCGTCGGCGGAGTCCTCCGGCGGCATAGGCTTGCGGATATTCACCGTGGAGCTCGACAGCAACGACCTGCGCCTGGCAATCGAGTCCTCGGTTTCCTCCGGGTTCGACACCGTATTCGCCGTCCAGGCAATCAGCATTTCCGAGATCGGCCTGAACGTAGAAAAAACCGGCTGGCTGGACAGCGGCATCAGCCTGGAGCTGACCGCCGCGAACTCGGCCGCCGACTATCAGGCATTGTTTCATATCAGGGAAGAAGACTGGTTTACCAACTGAGGGGAGACGCGATGAGGGGAATAAAAAAAATTGTCCTGGTTCTGCTGCTGGGCCTCTCGGCCGCGGCGCAGGCCCAGTACATCGGAACATCCAGGCCGCTGGGCGCTCAGGAAATGCTCGACAGTCTGTCCGCCAGGCTCGATACCGCCAGGTTTTCCGCAGACAGCCTCCGGCTCGACAGCCTGGAGGCCGCCAGCGCGACTGAGGATACGGACCTGCACACCAGGATCGATTCCGTGAGGGATAATCCGAGTGGGGGCGGTAGTGGTGGCGGGGTCGTCTGGTG
>VRUH01000010.1:0-36240 GCA_019456185.1 Candidatus Glassbacteria bacterium
CACCGGGCGGCCCAGACGGCGGAATTTGCTGGTCAAGGCTGACCTCGCTGGTCGGATTTTGTTGCGGTGAGAAGCCGGGCATCAGCCCGCGCCCTTACCCAGCTTGTACCTTTCCAGCAGGACGACAATCTTGCCGAAATTGAGTTGGCTGCTGACCTTGACCGGAATCCGGTGCCTGTCGCTGGTGATCCAGATTTGCAGGTTGCCCTTGTGCTTGAACAGGCCGCCGCTCTTGATATACGGCTCGACCACGAAGCAGAAAAACCGTCCGGCCGGCACCTCGACCCACTCGGTGCGCTGGACCGCCACCTTGAGCGGGTTGCCCTGCTTGTCGACAAAATTCTCCAGCAGCAGGCCCTGGCCCACCTGAAGGTCGAGAGTGCGGAAGTAGTAGAATATCGACAACTGGTCCTGCTGCTGGGGGACGATATCAACTGTGTCTCCCCTGACCAGGTCGAAGCGGATCAACTGGTCCTGGAGGAAGACATACTCGCGGTTCTCCTCGTGCCTGCCCTCTTTCTGGCGCTTGATAAACTTGTGCGGGTACAGCTCATCGGTGTCGATCAGCGATGTGAACCGGTCGCGGACGGGGTAGAACAGATCGATAGTCTTGTTGGAATTGGCCCCGGCCTCGATCCGGAAGACCTGCTCGGAGCGGAAGGTGTCGATCCCGGCCACGTGCATCCAGGCGGTGCCGATATTGCCCACCGTCCAGTTGATCGAAAACTCCAGTTTCTCGCCCACCGAATAGGGCACCCTGGGGACAGAATCCGCCTCAGTGCTGAATGCTGAACCGGCAGTCAGCAGCAGCGCCGCCGCCAGCAATGTAAGTGCAGCTTTCCTCATCACGTACTCCGTCACTAACCTCGAGCCGTCCCCGAAGGACTCATTCAGAGCTTTTCGATCCCTGATCCGGTGAGGAGTTAGACGAGCCCTGAGTCCGTTTATTCGGACGTCGTCTCCGCCGGCGCGAGCGCCTGCCGCCCGAACGTCCTCCGCTGCCGGGTCCGCTGTCGCCGGATTGCGCCTTGCCCGCGGCCCCGCCACCGGCTTTCCGGTCTCCCTGGCCGCCGCCAGAGGAAGGTCTGTCCCGATCGCTCAGGGCGGAATCTTCTCCGCCCTGACTTTTTCCTCCGCCACCGGAACGCCGGCCTCTCCGGCGGGACCGTCCGCCACGGGACCGTCGTGAGCCGGTACGGGTCTCTTCCTGCCGGCCCGGCTCGCCTGAGCCGCGCCTGCTCCTGCGATAGTCGCGGGAGCGGTCTCTTCCGCCCTCTCGCCCTCCGCGCTCGAAGTGCTCGATAACTTTCTTCACCGCAGGGCCGAACATCAGCCTTTTCAGGACGCCAAGCAGGGAGAACCGGCTGGGTCGGCGGCTCATTTTCTGCTCCCTGATTTCCAGGATCTCGGTCTTTCTCGAGTTATCCTGCAGGGCCAGATACAGCATCGCGCCGGAGACGGCCGGGGGAGTAGCGGCGGGCAGCATGCTGAAAGCGTCCATCCGCGGCATGTTGCGCCGCAGATGCTGGACGCGGCAGGCCCTGACCGTGGACAGCAGGTCGATATTAGCGGGGAATCTGGCACCGCGCCTGCGCAGAATTCCGGCCGCCAGCCGGTTGGCGATCCTTTTGGCCACTCCGAGCCTGTTGCCGGGTGCGTTGATCCGGTCCGGGACATAGAGCACCACGTTGCGCTCGATCCCGGGAGCCATCTCCTTGAGTTCGGCCGGGTCGAACGAGAAATCGGCGTCAAGGACCACGAAATAATCGCGCTTGGGATTCTGGCTGGTACCGCTGATTTTGCGGATCGCATCTTTGAGGCACTTACTGTAACCCCTGCGGCTCTGGTGATGCGTCACCAGAAGCGGCATTTTTTTCAGATATGGTTCGACTACCTGGGCTGAATCGTCACTGCAGCCATCGAGTGTCAGGTGGACCTCGTACTCCATGTCCACCTCGCGCATGGACTGCATCAGGCGGTAAAGCAGTACACCGGCGGTTTCCTCTTCGTTACGCACCGGGATATAGAAAAAGATCTGTGGTTTCACGTTCCCGTCACTTTGCGGTTTGGAATTGAAGTTTGTACAGACGGCCGTACAGGCCGTCGGAAGCCATCAGTTCGTCGTGGGAGCCGGACTGAACTATCCGTCCCCGGTCCATCACGATAATCCGGTCGCAGTGCTGGATCGTGCTGAGCCGGTGGGCGATCACCAGGCTGGTGCGGTTTTGCATCAGCCGCTCGATCGCCTGCTGGACCAGGTGTTCGCTCTCTGTGTCCAGTGAGCTGGTGGCCTCGTCGAATATCAGGATGTCCGGGTTTTTCAGGATAGCCCGGGCGATTGCAATCCGCTGGCGCTGGCCTCCCGAAAGCCGGGTGCCGCGCTCGCCGATCACAGTTTCGTAGCCGTCGTCCATCTCCTGAATGAACTCGTGGGCGTTTGCCGCTGTTGCCGCCTCGACAATCCTCTCCAGCGGCGTGTCTTCCAGGCCGTAGGCGATATTGCTGCGCACCGTGTCGTTGAACAGGATTGTCTCCTGGGTGACAATCCCCACCAGCGAGCGAAGGTCGGCGATCCGGTAGCGGCGGATATCTTCCCCATCGAGCGTGACCCTGCCGCCGCCGACGTCGTAGAAGCGCGGCAGGAGGTCCATCAGGGTCGATTTGCCGCCGCCGCTGGGTCCCACGACCGCCACCACCTCGCCGCGGCGGATTTCAAGCTCGATATCCTTCAGCACGGGCGTATCCGGCAGATAGCTGAACGAAACGTTCTCGTAGCGGATCAAGCTGTCGAACGACTGTTTAGGCAGGGCATCCGGGGCGTCGGTGACATCCGGCCGGCTGTCGACAATCCGGAAAATCCGTTCGCAGGAAGACAATCCCTGCTGGAGGATGTCGTTGAAGTTGCTCAGCGCCTTCACCGGCGACATCAGGCGCAGGGCCACCACCAGGAAGAGGAAGAAATGCTCCGCGTTCATCGAGCCGTCCAGTACCTGACGGCCGCCGTAGAGCAGGAACACTCCCCCGGCCAGCGACATCAGGGATTCTGTCAGCGGGCTGCTCAGCGATGCGTAGCGGTTGGTCCGCATGTACTGGTGATAGTAGCCGCTCGTGAGGCCGTGGAACTTGCCGCGCTCGAATTTTTCCATCCCGAACGCCTTGACCACCCTGATTCCGCTGATCGCTTCCTGGAACACCGCCGTGATTTCACCCATCGCGTTCTGCAGCCAGCGGTTCTTGCGGCGCAGTTTCCTGGCCACCCAGCCCACCAGCAGCGCCATCAGCGGGATCAGCACTACGGCCATCACGGTCAGCTTCCAGCTCAGCCACAACAGCATACTGATATAGACCAGCAGTAGTCCCGAGGACTGCAAGATTTTGGAGAAACTGTCGGTCAGCACGGCGCGGACATTGTTGACGTCGTGGCTCATGCAGCTGATCAACTGGCCGGTCTTGTTGCGCTGGAAGAACGATAGGGACAACTCGCTGAGCCGGTCGAACATCTGGTTGCGGATATCACGGACCGCCAGCTGCTCCAGGCTGCGGCTCAGATAACGCTGGAGGTAATCGAACGCGGCCTTGAGCATGAACAGCACCACGATCAGCACCACGATCCGCTGCAGGGCCTGGGCCGGACCGCCGGAGAGGATCAGCGACTGTATCCGGTCAAGCCACTGTTCCACGCCGCCCAGCAACCCCGAACTCTCGGGCAGGGAGTTTGTTGACGGGGCGTCCTCGCTCCTGCCGAACAGGACGTTAAGCAGCGGGATCGCCAGCGACATGGTGGCCCCGTCGAGCGCGGCGAAGCCCAGCACGCTGGCCACGGCGCAACTCAGAAGGAGCCAGTAAGGCTTGAGATATCCGAGCAGGCGGAAATACTCTTTCATCCACTAATCCCCTGATAATTCGACAGATACTGAATTTGTGCAATATACCCGCAGAGGTTATCAATGTCAAGCTGACCGGCGTTCATTGACACTGCTCGCGCGGCTCTGCTATTTTCACAGCACCAGCCGACAACACTGTTATACACCCGGAGGTGCGATGCCGTTCGGCGGCGGTGTTTCCAGCCTGCTTGTCCGCGGGCGCTACCTGGCGCTGCTACTTTTGTGCGCCGCTCTTTACGTTCCGAACCTGGGCGGATACCTGCTGTTCGACGTGGATGAGCCGCGGTATGCCGAGACAGCGCGGGTGATGGTCGAAACCGGCGAATGGGTGGTGCCGTATTTCAACGGCGAGTACCGGTTCGAGAAGCCCGTGCTGACCTACTGGCTGATCGGAGCGTCGTATAAGCTGTTCGGCGTGGGCGAGTTCGGCGCGCGCCTGCCTTCGGCGCTGGCCGCCGCCGGTACGGTGCTGCTGACATGCCTGGCCGCCGGGCGGCTGTTCAGCTCCGGTACGGGTCTGGCGGCCGGGGCGATCCTGGCGGTATGCCTGCAGTTCGTGGGTCTGGGCCGGATGGCGCTGACCGACATGCACCTGGCCTTCTTCATCACCGCCACCCTCGCGACGTTCGTGATCGGGATCGGGCACCCGGAAAGAAACCGGCGGAGATTATGGCTGCTCGGAACCTGGTTTGCCAGCGCCCTGGCCGTGCTGACCAAAGGACCGGTCGGCCTGGTCCTGCCCGGTGCAGTCGCGCTGGCGTATATCGCACTCAGCGGGGATATCATAACTAAACTGCGTAACGTGCCGTGGCTCACGGGCTTCGCGCTGTTCTGCCTGACAACCCTGCCGTGGTACGCAGCTGTGACCCTGCGCAGCGATTTCGAGTTTTTCCGCACGTTTATCATCAGGCACAACCTCCAGCGCTTCGCCGGCGAGGTGGCCGCCGGCGGCCAGCACGTGGAGCCTTTCTATTATTACGTCCCCGTAGTCTTGCTCGGCGTGCTGCCCTGGACTTTTTTCCTGGCGCAGGCGGTAATCGTTCCCATGCGGGAAACAGCAGTCAGCCTGGTACGCTCGCGCCGGGTCAGCGATCCACGGCTGTTCCCGTTACTGTGGGCGCTGGGGGTTATCGGATTTTTCAGTATCGCCCGGGCCAAACTGCCTACCTATGTCACTCCGGCCTACCCCGCGCTGGCGATCCTGCTGGCGGTTTACCTGGCTGGGCTGCGTGAGCGGGCCAGGCGCGAGGGCGCTCTGGGCGGATCGCTGTGGATTCCCGCCGCCCTGACTTTCGGTCTGGTTGCCGCAATCGGAGGGTTCCTGCTGTTCGGGCCGAAAGACCTGGCGCCGTTTCCGCTGGGCGGCCTGCCGGCGTGGTGCGCAGCGGCGCTTGTCGCCGGCCCGTTGACCGCACTGATCCTGTTAAAGAAACATCGGTTACACTCGGCACTTGGCGCCGCCGTGACCGGCCAGGCGGCTTTCTCGCTCGTACTGGCTCTGGGAGTGCTTCCGCTGGTGAGCGAACACCGTCAGAAACCGCAGAAACAACTGGTGGAGCGCGCCTGTGACTGGCTGGGTAACAGCGGTAGCCTGGCCGCATACCGTTACCGCAAGACCGCAATCCCGTTTTACGCCCGCCGCACGGTGGCATACTACGAACTCCAGGACCTGCAAGCCGGCGCCCTGAGCGGACTGGGCAGGCCGGCGGCCGTAATCACCCGCACCAGGCACCTCCGGGAACTGCTGGAGGGTACCGGCGGGTCGCTGACCGCCGGTGTCGAGGGAGACCTCGCGCTGGTTCTGCTGCTGCGCTGAACGCCCCTCGGCGAAGGTATTTTTTTCCTCAAAGGTACGATCCAGGCCCGAATATCCGAACAAACCAGTCAGACTATCTGTATAAATAATTGGTCATTACATCAGATGTACGGTCCGGGCCGGATTGGTATGTAAATTGCTTAAATATGGGTTGCATAACTTGCTCACGGTCAAAACCCATTATCCGGGAGGCTCAAATGCCGCGCTCAGCTTCACCAAAAGCCCAAAAGGACGATAAAATCGATACCAAATTCGGTGTCGTGACCGTCCTGGAACGCAAAAACGGCAAGATCATGGTGCTGATTGACGACGATATCACCGCTACTTTCAACGAGAAAGAGTTTTTCAACGATTTCGTGCTCTGATACAGGTGCCGCCTGAATCACCGATATCGTCCCGGTTACCTTCCCCCTTTCATGGGGAACGTTATCTCCATTTCCAAACCGTCTGTCCGCAACGCTCCGCGCTAAGTTTTGTTTGACTTGCCTTTGATCTTGGCGTATTATATCAAACACAGAGGGTACACGCCTTCGCTATCGTACCCATCCCTCCTTTTGACTTCGACTTGTGCACGGAACTGTCCGGATGGTTTATTACTATTCTATCGCGGTTGTTCTTGGAATATGCACGATTCTGTTTCTGGGCCTGCTGATCCAGAAAAAGAAGGAAGAGTCCAAACGCCGCAAGGAAATGGAGCTGCTCTCCGCCCAGCGCCACCTCGAAGAGAGCCGCGACAAATTAGCCACCCTGCGCAAGCTCCTTTACGAAATCGAAAACCAGCTTACCAACAACAAGCATTACCACGCCACCAAAAAAGAAGAGTTGATCCAGGTCGCCAAGCAGCTTAAGGAAGTTGAAGAGAATAAGATGGAGATTCAGCGCGCGATCGATCAGGACGCGCATAGCGAGGAGTTGAACCTGTTGAATAACCGTCTGAAACTGAACCTGGAAAAACTGACCGAACTGAGTGCCGAAGCCCAGGATTTGCAGGGTAAAGTGGACAATCTTGGTAAGGCCGTGATGCAGAACGAAGAAGAGATCAACCAGTTGCAGCTCAAGATCAGCCAGGCCGAAAGCGAGTTGGAATACAACCGGGAAGTGGTCAAGAGCAAGGAAAGACTTATCAATTCCTGATCGGCTGCAATACGCCACCTCCCGCCTCTGAGGATCGCCTCACGATAACTGCCGCGTAATTCTCCAGACCTTTACGGCCACGTTATACCCGCAACCAGGAACACCAGACCCACTATCGCCCCCGCCACGACTGTCGCCGCAACGAATCCGAGGATATCGGCTCTGTCCGGCCGCAACATCATCCAGTTCGTGCCGGGAAACAAGATCCGGCCGGCGTGGCGCTCCGGGTCGGCGTAGGAGGCGTCCAGTTCGCGACGGTCCAGTTCGGGATCGGCATGGACCGGCGTGTGCACCCTGGAGTAGAAACGCTGCAGGGCTTTCGGCTCAACCGGGGCGGTGAGCAGGCTGACCACGAACAGGACGATAAACGGCAGGACAGCGTCCATCAGAAATGTAGCCGCCTCCAGCGTGGCCCGGGTTGCGTTGCGGAAATCGGCCCCCAGCACGGTAAGCAGCCAGACGCCGGTGCGGAATTTCCCCTCGCCCCGCATGCCGCCATCCCGCCCTGTCCGCAATTGCCGGAAGAAAATCGGTGTGGACGGCACCGGGCCCTGCTTGTTGATCAATTCACCGATTTTATCCGCCAGCCCGGCGGCCACATCGGAACTGTCAGCCCCAACGAGCACCTCCACCTGCTGAGGCGCGGTTCCCTCCAGCAGCGATTCCCGCGTGGCCACTCTGTCCGACAGCGGCAGCACCACCGGCAGAACGAACGAAAACAGCAGCGTAAAGACGACCGAGCACCAGGCGGCTGGCAGCGTAACCCTGCGCCAGAGAAAACTGAGCCAGAACACCGCCCCGAAAATCACGGGCAGGGTCCAGATATACTTAAGCAGTTCGATCACGCTGTGCAGCCGCTGGGAGAGCACAACGCCGCCGATGATGATAAAGGCGGTGGTGATCCTGCCGACCCAGACCAGGTGGCTGTCGCTGCTGGCCGGACGCAGGGGCCGGTAGAGGTTCATCGTGAACAGCGCCGAGCCGCTGACCATGAACGCATCGGCGCTGCTCATGATCGCCGCCAGCATCGCCGCGATCATCAGCCCCACGATACCCACCGGCAGCAGTTTAAGCGTAGTGTAGCCCCAGATCATGTCGGGGTCCGAGACCTCGTGGGCGTAGAGGGCAAACCCGATCACGCCCACCAGCGCCCAGCCCACCGTGCAGAGGCGCTTGAGGTAGTTGCCGTAGGTCAGTCCCACCCTGGCCGCGGTCTCATCGCGCGCCGAGCCGCAGACCTGGATCATGTGCGGCTGGACCACGATCCCCACCAGGTTGATCAGGACGATGGAAACGATGAACAGCAGGCTGTAATCACTGGTCTGCTGACTGCCCAGCAGGTTGAACATGTGTTCCGGTACGCGCTGGTGCAGGCCGCTGAACCAGCCGACCTCGCGCAGGCCGAACGGGATGATGATAAACGACAGGACGATAATCAGCACGCCCTGGATAAAGTCGGTTATCACCGCCGCCTTGAGTCCCCCCAGGATGGCGTAGACCAGGATCACCACCGCGATAGCCGGCACCACCGTATGGCTGTCCAGATATGAAAACTGGCTCTGGATCGCTCCGGCCTGGTTTTGCTCTCGCAGCAGCTCAAGCTCTTCAAGCTGCCCCTCGCCCAGCTCCCGTCCCTCCTCGAACTCCCGTTCGAGCACGGCATAGTTGCGGTAGGCCTCAACGCAGGCAAGCTGTTCGGCGCTATACGAGCTTTCGGGGATCGGGGTCATCACCTCGACAGTCTTGCCCACCGCTGTCAGGCCGATTGCGATATAGTACATGAAATAGAACACGCTGAACGCGGCGTAGGCCGCACCCAGGGCCTTGCTCTGGAAACGTTCGGCGAAAAAATCCCCGATAGTAACCATCCGCAGCCGGCGGTACCAGGGCCCGATAATCCAGTAGAACGGGGTGATGAACAGCCAGAGCAGCACCGCCCAGATTCCGCTCATCCCGTTGCGGAACGATTCGCGGCTGACCGAGACGGGCATGTCGCTGCTGGTGCCGGTGCCGAACTGCAGGAAGATGGCGAACACCTTACCGAAACTGCGGCCGCCGAGGAAATAATCGTCCGTGCCGCGGATCATCCGCGAGGTCCAGACGCCGATCCCGGCCACGCCGAGCATGTAAACGCCGATTACGGTGAAATCAAGCCAGTGCATGCACGCTCCGGTGGTCGATTGAGTGCCGTGTCAGCGATAAACTCAGGACGAATCCCAGGATTCAGAGGGTTTTCCCGAGCAGTCATGAGTCAGCATAAAAACGAAACAGCGCTCGTATCCCATAAAGACTTTTTGTGTACCTGTATGCTGCTGCTGTTTAAAAGAGAGTACCAGGTACGGATTCTCTTCCGAACCCTGCTTTTTCAGTCTTTGTCTTTCTCCTGACTTCTGTCTCCTGCCTTCGCCTTTATCTCCTGCCACGCATGATCATCAGCCCGCCGGTGATAATCAGCACCAGCGAGACAATACCGTCGATCGCCAGCGAACGTCCCGAGCCGGCGAACAGCCCCACGGTCCCCAGCGCGATACCGAGCACTCCCAGGATCACCCCGCTGATGGCGAACGGCGAGGGTACCTTGTCGCTGCCCTCCGGAGCCGGCCCGGCGGACTCTCCGGAATCGATCCGCCAGGATGCGCCGGATTTATGCAGTTCGACATCGAACAGCCGATCCACTTTTTCCCTGGCCGTCCCCGCCACCGGGCTGACCATGCCCCAGGCCAGGAACACGGCGGCGGTCACGCTCATGTTGCCCAGTACGAACGCGGCGTAGTTGAACCCCCAGGCCCATTTGGCCAGCGCGCCGAAGGCCACGCCGCTGAGCACGGCGGCAATCGCGGCGGCGGCAGGCGGTTTTCGCACCCACAGCCCGAGCAGGATCGGAATCGTGGTCGGCCCGGCGATCAGGCCCAGGATCGTCATCATCACATCGAACGCCCCGCCGAAACTCTCGACCAGCATCGCCACCAGCAGCGCCAGGGAGCCCACCAACAGGGTGCTGAACCTGCCGACAACCGCCAGCCGCCGCTGGCTGGCGTTCCGGTTGATCAGCCGGTGATAGAAGTCGTTGGTCAGCACGGCCCCGTAGATATTATAGTCGGCGCTCAGCGCGCTCATGGTGGCGGCCATGATCGCCACCGCCACCACGCCGATCATCCCCACCGGCAGCAGGTCGACACAGAGTTTGATGTAGCTGGTTTCCATCAGGGTGGTGCTGCCCATCAGGGCATCGCCGTAGAGCACCCGGCTGATCATCGGCGGCAGCAGGAGCAGCGGAAAAAACAGCAACCCCAGCGACATCGACATCAGCGCGCTCTTGCGCGCATCGCGGGGCGTGGGCACGGTTGTGTAACGCTGGACCAGGGTGAAACTGCCGTTGTAGAGGAAGGGGTGCATCAGCCACATGGTGATGAAATACCAGACCGTGAACTCGTCGTTGAACGCCGTGCCGGAGTGAAAGAAGTCGAAGAAATGGGCCGGGGACTCCTCGATCAGCCCGCCGAGCCAGCCGATCTTGGCCAGCCCCACGGGCACGACCACCATGATCACCACGATCAGGATCACGAACTGGACCATGTCGGTAATCATCACCGCCCACAGCCCGCCGACCATCGTGTAGGCGATCGTAATCAGGCTCAGACCGACAATGCTCTGCCAGGCCGGGATACCGAAGACGAACGCCATGATCAGCGCGGTGGCGTAGCATTTCACGCCGTCATCGGCAATCCGGAACGGGGTGACAATCCAGGCGAACACCTGGCGCGTGGCGAGGTTGAACCGCTTTTCCATGTATTCGGGCACGGTGATGATGCCGGTCATCCGCCAGCGCGCGGCCCAGACCACGGCCCCCACCAGCCAGGCGAAGCTCATCGCGTAGAGCAAGTGGAACAGCGCAGCTATCCCCACCTGGTACATTTTCGAGGCCAGGCCCACGAACACGTAGGCGCTGAACGCACCCATCCAGCTGCTGATCCCGCTGAGCCACCACGGAATCCTCCGTCCACCGGCGAAATAGTTCACCCCGATTTTAGCGTAACGGGAGCAGTACAAACCGATCACCACCATCAGCACGCCGTAGATCGCGATCATCATCCAGTCGCCGAGATGAAGATGCTCCAATGCCGGTCCTCCGCTGATGGCACGATGAGTTAAGGGCGGGAGATGTACAGATTGGCCGTCTGGAATGTACAACCCCTGCCCAGCAGTGGCAAGTAATACACTGCCGCGCCCGTTTTTCCAGCAGGGTAATTGCTGTTGATCTCCAATGCCCGAGCGCTTAAATTGCAGAATTATTATCAGGTTGCCAGAGACAGTTTACGGCTACGCAATGTTAGGCAGGAGGAAAATCCGATGGCCTGTGACAATCAGAGGGACAATCTGGCGATGTGCAACTGCAGTTACGAACCCTGCCCGCGGAAAGGCAAATGCTGCGAATGCCTGGCCTACCACCGGCGCAACGGCGAGCTGCCCGCCTGCTACTTTACCGACAGCCAGGAACGGACTTACAATCGCTCGATAAGCTTCTTCATCGCTCAAAACGGCTGAGGATGCTCATATCCGGCTTAACGGAAGTGGAATGATGGATCAGCTCAGAGTCGGCGTAGTGGGCGCAGGATACATCAGCACAACCTATCACTGCCCGTCACTGGTGAAACTCAAGAGCAGCTTCGAGAGCCTCGAACTGGCGGCTGTCTGTGATACGGACGAAAAGCGGGCTGCCGATGCCGCCGGAGAGTTCGGCTTCGCCGCGCATTATACGGATTACGGCGCGATGCTGGCCGCCGAGAGCCTGGACGCCGCCCTGGTGCTTGTGCCGCCGGCCGTGATGCAGGAGGTGGCTGCGGAGTTTATCCGCCGCAAGCTGCCCGTGCTGCTGGAGAAACCGCCCGCCGGGAGCGGACAGGGGGTCCGGGAACTGATAGCCGAGCGCAGGAAAGCAGGCAAACCGGCGGTGGTGGCGCTCAACAGGCGGTTCATGCCCCTGGCCCGTCAGGCCCGGGAGATTGTCGACCGGATGGCCGCCCGGGACCGACCGGCAAACGCCTGCACTGCCCGGATGCTCCGTCACAAGCGTACGGAGCAGGAATTCGCCCTGGGTACGGGCGTTCACTCAATCGACCTGCTGCGCTACCTGCTGGGCGACGTGGCCTCGGTCAGCACGAACAAGTGGCAGGCCGACGGCAACGAGGCCCCGAGCTACCTGGTGGATTTCGAGTTCCGCAACGGCGCGCGGGCGAACCTGGCCATTCTGCCCGAGAGCGGGCTGGAAGCGGAGCGCTATACTGTCCACGGGCCGGGGTGGTGCCTGATGCTGGATGCGCCGCTGGAATGGACTATCGACTACCCGGGCAGGCTCAGTCTCTACGAGGGACGGGAGCGGCATTCGGTGCAGGACAACGCTGTCTGGCCACCGGTGTTCAGGGACAACCTGCGGATCACCGGTTTCCTGGGCGAGAACGAGCACTTCCTCAACTGCGTGCTGGGCAAAGAAATACCCTCGCCCGCACTGGAGGACTGCCTCCAGTCGATCGAGATCGGCGAGTGCGTGCAGAGCGGGGGGAAAGCGGAGTTTAACTAAGCGAAGAAAAAGCTGCCAGGTAAAAAGGGTGGACCGGCCGGTCCACCCTTTTTCCGTTGCCTAGCCCGTGGAACCGGATTCGGGCGGGAACTTGATCTGGCGCAGGTCGCTGGAGCCGCACTCGCGGTCGGAGCACTTGATCGGCTTCATTTTCAGCATGTCGATCTGCTCGGCGATCACACCTTTCCCGCAGGCCTCGCACTGCCAGGTTAAACTCTCGCCCGTACGCAGGATACCCTTGACAAAGCGGACGAATCGCTCGATGGTGAACGGCTTGGTCAGCAGGCCGTTGGCCCTGACAGCCAGCGCCTGTTCCATTTTTTCGACGCTGTTGGTTTCGCTGACCACGGCCAGCAGCGCATTTTTATCGGCTGCCAGCATGTCGATCAATTCCGTAACACCCTCGCCATCCTGCTGATCTGTCAGGTCAACGTTCAGCATCACCAGCCCGATCCGTCCCCGGTTGCGGGGATTGCTCAGGTAGTTTATCGCCCGGCCGGCATCGGTGAAGCCCATCGGGTTGTAGCCGGAGACATAGTTGACCACGGCCTTGGACTCCATTTCCACGTAATCGTGGTCGAGATCCACCAGGATCACCATGTTGGCCTTGAGGCTGCTCCCGCCGCGTCCGCGGTCCTTTTTGCCGCCGCCGTGACGGGACTGCTGCTCCTTCTGCCCAGCCTGGCCGCCGCCGTGACGGGACTGCTGCTCCTTCTGCCCACCCTGGCCGCCGCCGTGACGGGACTTCTGCTCCTTCTGCCCACCCTGGCCGCCGCCGCTTTTCTTCCGCTGGTCCTGCCGGGATGCGTCCTGACGGCGTTCGTTACCGCCGCTCTTCCTGTACCTGTTTCGTCTGCTCATGGCTTACCTGTCTCTGACTGGCACGTTTTCCGGCCGCTAGACCCGGCGTGAGGCCGGGCGCCGGTCAGACCTTCATCATGAATGACTTGTATGGCGACACAGCCTTCTTGATCGCCTGGAAGATATCCCGGCCCACCTCCTTGTCCGTCTGAATCGCCGCCACCGAATTGCCTTTCTTGTCGGTGGTGAACCGGATATTGAGGATATTGATCCCTCCCGAGGACAGTGCCGAGCTGATTTCGTTGATCAGGCCGACCCGGTCTTTCTGGTAGGTGAACAGCATGTGACCGCTGGGCACCAGGTCGACATTGAGGAACGTGTCGATCCGGTTGATCTTCAGTTCACCTTCCTGTGTGATCGTGCCGCGGATACTGGTTTCGCGGTACTCGTCTTTCTTGCTCAGGATGTCGATTGTCATGCTCTCGCCGTAGCCCTTGGTGTCGTCGGGTACGCGCTTGACCACGTTGATCCCGTATTCCCGCGCGGTTGACTCGGCGTCGCCGGGGCTGATAACCTCGTTGTGGTAGATATCCATCAAGCCCTTGAGCAGGTAGCAGGTCAGCAGGTCGATATGGCTGTTCAGCCTGCCGTAGCAGGTAATCCTGACTTCGTGGGGCTGGTCCCCGCCGATATTGTAGTAGGCGATCTGACCGATCAGGTGGGTCAGCTCCAGGAAGCGGGGGTGCAGGTCCGGCGGGATTTCGAGGTTGTTGACCGGATAACGCACCATCCGCTTGACCAGAAAATCGCGCATCCCCTCGCCCGCTGCCTGGGCCGCGCGGAGATTAGCCTCGACCGTGCTGGCTCCCAGGTGCGGAGTGCCCACCAGCCGGTCGCCGATCGCGGCCAGGTCCTTGTCGCCCTCCACATCGCCTTCGTAGAACACGTCGGTTGCCAGCCGGACATCGTCGCGTTCTTTCAGAAAGGTGAGCAGCGCCTCACGCTCGACAGTCTCGGCCCGGGCGGTATTGACCAGCAGCGCTCCCTGTTTCAGCCTCGAAAGCAGCTCGGCTCCGATCATCCCGCGGGTCTTGTCGTTGAGCGGGATATGCAGGCTGATCACGTCCGCCTGCTCGAAAATTTCCTCGAGGGATTTCAGTTCCACTCCGATCTCCCCGGCGCGGCTTTCGCTGATCACCGGGTCGAAACCGATCAGCCGCATCTCGAAACCGCGGGCCTTGGCCGCCACCAGCGAACCGATATTGCCCAGTCCGACAATACCCAGCACCTTGCCGACCAGTTCGTTGCCCATCAGGCTGCTTTTTTCCCAGCGCCCGGCCTTTACGGACCCGTCGGCGTAGGGCAGACGGCGGAACGCGGCCAGCATGAAGGCCAGCGCCAGTTCGGCCACGCTGTTGCTGTTGGCCCCGGGCGTGTTCATCACCTGGATGTTTTTCTCCGTGGCGTAGGCCACATCGATCGTATTCACCCCCGTGCCAGCGCGGACCACGGCCTGGAGACTGTCGGCGGCGGCGATCACCTTGCGGGTCACTTTGTCGCTGCGGACAATCAGGCCCTCGAATCCGGGGATTTTGGCGGCCAGCGCGTCCTCATCCAGGCCCGGGCTGACCTCCACCTCGAGGCCGGCTCCGGTGAGGAGTTCGGTGGCTACAGGGTTAAGTTTAGTGGCGATAAGTACTTTAGGCATAAGATAACTCCTCGGGACATAAAGCTGTTCTGACAGGATAAACCGGTACGGGAAGGCAAACCTTCTTTACAAGCTACACCGCGCTATGCGCCGCCTTCAGCGCCGAACCGGACGGCCGATACTTAATTTTCTCTGCACAAGTTTTATTGATATATAAGGCAGCAAAAAAAAGATGAAAACACACACTTTTGTAAATGATAGTCCCACGTATTGGATAGCATAGAACTGCTGCGGTGACATTGGAAAAATAGTGCTGTGAACGCTGTAAACAAGATCTCTAGCCAGCAGGATCGTCACGCCCCAAAAAAGGAGGATAACTACACCCATCCAAAAACATCTGATCAAAACCTTTGCCGCAGCCTCGAGCAGTTCCCCGGGATTACTGGTCTCAGACATTATTCCCTCCTGATAAGGAACCAACTAAAACCGATACTCCCATCTCAAACAAACTTTCCTCTTAGCGAGTCACTTGAGTAAAACCATCTTGCGCACGCGACTTTCTCCCCCGGCCGAGAGGCGCAGGAAATATACTCCCGAAGACACTTGTCTTCCCCGCTGGTCGCGTCCGTCCCATTCCAGACGGTGCATTCCCGGCTCCACGGTACGATCCAGGAGATTGCGCACCAGTGCGCCGCGGAGGTCGTAAACCGCCAGTCGCGCCATTACCGGACCGGCGCTTTCGGCTACGGTAAAACTGACCGTGGTCGAGGGGTTGAACGGGTTGGGCACGTTCTGCGCCAGGCCGATCCGGCCGGCCGAGGGCAGCGGCGGGGCAAGGCCGCGCAGGTCGGCGGTTATGCCGATATCCACCACCGGCGGGTCAGTGGCGCTCAGCACGATCTCCCCGGAGGTTCCCGGCAGTTCGGCTCCATCGGCGCTGACCCACACCCGGTAACTGCCGCCCAGCAGGTACTCGAAACGGAACGAGCCATCCGGAGCCAACGCCGCGGAGTCGGTCGAGACCCCGTCCACGTGGACCATCAAACTACGCTCGCTGCCCGCAGCCGAGGCCAGCAGCACCCTGCCCAGCACGGAATGGAAATGCAACTGAACGGCGAGAAAACCGATCCTGTCGCCCAGGGTGTCCTGCCAGGCCACCGCCACTCTCTGCCCATCGAGAATACTTATTACCGGTAGTGAGGCCAGCCGAACGCCCGGTACCTGGAACTGGGAGCCGCTGGCAGCGCCGCGGGGATCGAGCCGGGCGCCGTAAAGCCCCGCTGTGCCGGTGGGGTCGGTTTCCGACCACAGCACCAGGAAACCGCCGGCGGAGTCGACCGCGACGGCCGGGCTGTTGTAGGCCCGGTCGCCGTCGTTCTGGTTCGCCGAAGAACCCAGGCGCGCCCGCCATTGCCCGCCGGGCAGCTGGAGGCTGTCGCCCGCGCTGTCGTAGAGCCGGTAATAAAGCAGGTTGCGGTCGCTGTAAAACTCCTGCCACAGCACCAGAAAGTTCCCGCTGGAATCGCTGGAGGCCACGACCGGCCTTGATAATCCGCCCACATATTCCACCGTATCGCGGCTGACAGTTATCCTCTCGCGGAGGGTAGCGCCGGAGGGAGCGTAAACCCTGGCCCTGATCTGCGCGTTAGTGCCCGCAGCAGCTCCCTGACGCCAGGAGACCATCAGGTTGCCCTGCGGGGAGACTGCCGCCGAGGCCAGCCTGCCGCCACCGCCGGACGCCGGGGCCACAGTTACGGCAGAACCCCGGGCATTACCCAGACTGTCCAGCCTGGCGAGTACCAGGTCCGGCGCGCCCGAGGACTGGTTCCAGCGTTCCCACAGCAGGAACAAGTCTCCGTTATTGCCGGCGGCGGCGGCCAGTGAGCCGAGATGAGCGGTGGAGGTAATAGCGACCTGGAACGGCTCGCGCAACACGCTGCCGTCCTCGCGCAGTATCGTTGCCATCACCCGGTAGCTGTTGCCGACATGTTCCTCCCAGGCCAGCAGCTGGGTTCCGGAGCGGCTGTCGGCTGTGACCGGACGGCGCTGGCTGCCGGCGATCGGGTAGACCGCGGCCGGGGCCGCCAGCGGTCGTCCGGCGAAATCATAGCGAACGCTTAAGAGCTGGAGGGTAACGCCATTGTCGTGCTCCCAGTACATCTCGTAGCCACGCGAGGGCCTGCCGAGAAACCTGACCGACCGGTTGTCTCCTCCGCCCGCGCCGGGCGAGGAGTAGACCGGCTGATCCACCGCACCGGTTGCACTGTAACGCTGGAGGCGGATATCAGGGTCGCCGCCGCTGGTGTCCTCCCAGGCCATCGCGAACGAGCCGCCCTCGTTTACTCCCACTGACGGATGCAGGGCGGGCACGCCGAAACCGGGATCGGACGAGGTAAGACGCAGGGCCGGCGGGCGAATATCGCTCGACGAATTGAACATCACCCCGTAGAGCTGTCCCTGCCCGGCTTCCAGTTCGGTCCAGACCAGCGCCACGCTGCCATCGTCGTCGCCCCCCAGGGCCGGGGTCTCGAACTCCAGACCGGTCCGCGACCTCACGATCTGGGTAAACTGGGTGTCCACCACCGCGATGGGCGGAATGGAAAAAAGCTCCAAGTCGATTTTCGCCAGGATCAGCCGGTTACGATCCAGGGTATCGGTCTCGACCCAGGAAACCATGAACGTGGAGAAATTGAAACCGCGGCCGCCGCCCGCTACCGCCGGTGCGGTGATGGCGGTGATTTCCCCTGGCGGAGTATCGTTGAGCCGGAACGATCCCAGCGGCTCGCCGCGGCTGGAGAACGCGCGGCAGAAAATACCCATGCTGTCGGGGCGGGTATCGCGCCAGGCGACCAGCACCCGGCCCTTGCGGTCCACATACACCGCCGGGGCTGTCTGCTCGCCCTCGTCGACTTCGTTGATCTGCACCTCGCCGATCCAGCCGAACGCCAGCGTGTCCTGGTTGGCCGTCCCGGTGGTGTCGCCGAACTCGAAAAAGTTGCCGTAGATATCACTGTCGCTGCCGTTGACCCGCGCCGCCCACACCAGCGCCACATTGCCCAGCGAGTCGATTCCGACCGCCGGGTCGGTACCGCTGATCAGCCTGAGAGTAGACAGAGGCAGCACGCCGGTGCGGGGCGAGCCATCGCTGTTCAGCCTGCGGAAGACCACCTTGTCAATCGAGGCCAGGCGCTCCTGCCAGCTCAGCACCGCCCCTCCGACCACGTTGGCCGACAGGCAGGGATTGGACACGGCAGGCGAAACCTGGTCCGAGGCCTCGCGCACCGGGCCCAGACGGTGTCCGAGCCTGTCGAAACCCTGCAGGCGGATCGCTTCGGACTCGACAGTGCTGTCGCGCCAGGCCACCAGGATCGAGCCGGTTCCGCTCGATATCACCACCGGAGCGGTCTGCGCGCCGGCTGGCTCTTCATTGACCACCACCGGTAGGGGAACCGGCTGCTGGGCCAGCGCCAGCACAGCCGCGGCCAGGATGGCCGGATATGCAATATATCTCGTTTTCACGTTTACCTTTGTGCCGGAAGCGCTAGTGTAGTATCCTGCAAATAAAGTACAAATAAAGCGGATTATAAATCCCCCTCGATCCCCCTTTACGAAAGGGGGATAACAACCCCCGCCTGCTGCGCAGGCACCCCCTTTATTAAGGGGGACTTGCTTCCCCCCTTTGCCAAAGGGGGGCCAGGGGGGATTTCTGCTCGAGTTGTTCGAACCATTACCTGCCCGTCGTATTATTACATAAGTACTTCCGGGACACAACGCTAGGGCAGCCTGACAACCCTGAATCCGGTGTTAAACTCCTTGTTCTCCGGAGACAGGGCGGCCCGGTTGGTACAGGTCGCCTGGCTGAGAGCCTCCCGCCAGCTCCCGCCGCGAATGATTTTGAAGACTGCATGCTCCGGGTCCCGGGTCCCCTGCGGATCGATCCAGGTTTCGTAATCCGCGCGGTAATAATCGGGATCGTACCAGTCGAGGCACCATTCCCAGACATTGCCGGCCATGTTCAGCGGACCGAACGCGCCGGCTCCGGCCTCGAATGCATCGGCCGGGGCGGTGAACGTGTAGCCATCGCCGCCAAGCAGAGTGTTGGCCAGGGGTCCCGGATCCAGAGTATCGGCCGGGTCCGCGGCGCTGCCGTCAAGCACCGACCAGGGGTAGGGCCGGGCTGTTCCGCCGGATGCCGCGTACTGCCACTGGGCCTCGGTGGGCAGAGTGTACCGCTCGCCGGTGCGCAGACTCATCCAGCGGCAGAACGCCATGGCGTCATCCCAGTTAACTCCCACCGCCGGGAAATTCGGTTTCTGCAGGGCCACCTGGGGCCAGGTTCCGATCACGGCGGTGTCCTCGGGAGTGTACTCCGGCTTGACCTCGCTCCAGAACTCGTAATACTGCAGGTTGGTAACCTCGTAACGTCCGATAAAGAAGTCGCTGAGGGTGACGTCGTGCTCGCCCCACTGGTCCCGCTTACCGAGATCGTTCAGCGCCGTGACGGAATCGACACCCATGCTGAACGTGCCGCCACGGATGAAATTGAGCTCCAGGTCCAGGAACTTGTCGGTGCCGATCCCCGATAAGCGGAGGGAATCCCCGCCGAGAGTGTCGGGCAGGCCGGTGACCGTATCCGGGAAGTTGAGCGTTACCAGGTAGAGCATTCCCAGGTCGGGCTGACCGGCCGAGGCGGGAGCGTAGGTGAGTGTTACGCTGAGAGTTTTCTTGCGCTTGGTGAAATAGAAGCTGTCGGGCGCGGCGGTGAAGCGGCCGGGGTCGCTGAGCGACATCAGCAGCATCAGGTCCACCGTGTCGCCGTATTCGATTTCCAGCTTGAACGTATCGGCGCGGCCGAGAATGGTTGGGCTGAATGTGACCGCATCGACGTTGAGCTTGATACCGGCCGAGCTGAACCCGCTGTCCTCCGGCTCGATAGGCAGGTCCTCCGAACAGGAAAGAGCTGTCAGCAGAGCCAAGAAAAACGCCGGCCGGATAAACCGGGCCGGCCAGCGGAGCAATGTATTGAGGAATGAATCGCTCATCAACTCATATCCCGACGCCGCCGAACACCAGGGCATTATCACAACTGATTAAATGACAAACAATTACCAATAACCACGCCATCCACACCTCGCAAGCCGAAAGATAAAGCCCGTCCCACGGGGGAGTCAAGCAAACTGTACCACCCCGACAATGGCAAACTAGGCGCATCGGCCGGGAAGGGGCTAGCGATAACAGGTAAGGCAAACGGACCTGGGGGGGGAATTGGTACCGGGTGGGGACAGCTCTTTCCAGTTTCAGCTATGATCCAGCAGGAACTCGATAGTCATCAGGTTCGCCAGGCACTCGACTATTTCCTCCCTGCTTTTGGTGCAGGGACGCTGACACTCGTCGCAATTAATCCTGGACGCCTGGCCCGACTTGTCAAGTTCGCGCTTGAGGATTTTAAAATACTCCTGTTCCACTTCCGCTCCACCCGCCGCATGCACCCGAGTGCGGGTCAGTTCAGGGTTTAACAGATATCAATCAGTCAGAACTCAGCCAGTTCCCGCAACGCCTCGTCCACCGCCCGTTCCAGAGCCTGCTCGGCCGCCTCGGGACCCTTGCGGCCGGTCGGTTCGATCAGATAAGTCCTGATATCCGTGTAGCCGACGAACTTCAGGATCTCTTTCAGATACGGCTGTTGAAAGTCCCTGTCTTCCCTTCCCGATCCCGGCCCATACTCTGCGCCGCGGGCCATGAATATCCTGGCCGGCCGGCCTGTGACCAGCCCCACCTGCCTGCCGTCGCGGTAGGCGAACGTGTAGCCGGGCTGGACGACAATGTCGATGTAGTGTTTCAGGCGGTACGGGACCGTGAAATTCCACATCGGGCAGCTGATAACAAGTTTCGCTGCGGCCTTGAACCCATCGATTACCCGTTCGATACCGCCCCAGATAACCGCGTCATCCCCGGTCAATTCCTCGCCCCGGTGCAGTCTGCCGAGGCAGCGTGCTGCACCGCTGTCAAATTCCGGCAACTCGGCCGTGGTCAGGTCGAGCACCCGGACCTCATGGTCCGGCTTGGCGGCCAGATACATTTCCAGGAACTTGTCCGCCGCCCGCGCGGTATACGATCCTTCACCCCGGGGACTGGCCTTGATATGCAATATTGTTGTCAACTGGCAGCCGACCGGGTTTGAGGATGGTCAGATAATAATACAATAAAACAAATATAAATTCAAGTCCACGAGGCAATTAATCGAAACCAAACCGGCAGCGGATCGTTCGAAAATGCCGCTTGTATGTGTCAGGGAACTATGGTCCGCATCAGCGAAAACTCTCCAGCAGTCCGCTGACGTCGTTGACCGCGGCTTCACGGCGGTTGAGCGGACCATCAGCCAGCACGCCCACGTTGTCCATCATCACCGGGCGCTTTTCGTTTTTGTACAGCAGTCCGATCGGGAAACGCTCGCCCCATTCAAACGCCTTGGTCATGGCGGCCATCCGGTCGGTGGGATCGAACCCCCCGTCTTCATCCAGCTGGTAGGACCTCTCGCGATACCATTTCAGGGTATTGATTTTATTGTAGGTAACGCAGGGCTGCATGACTTCCAGCATGGCGAATCCCCGGTGGTTGATCGCCTCGTCCATCATCGCGATCATGTGTCTCATATCGCCGGTGTGGGTGCGCCCCACCCAGCTGCAGTCGAGCGCAACAGCCACGGCGGCCGGGTTGAAACGGCCGTGGTAGACACCCTCGGGAGTGGTGGAGGTGACCATGCCGTGCTCGCTGGTCGGCGAGGCCTGGCCCTTGGTCAGGCCGTAAACCTGGTTGTTGTGAGCCAGGTAGACCATGTTGGGGTTGCGACGGATGGCGTGCAGAAAATGGTTGCCGCCCTCGGCAAACCCGTCGCCGTCGCCGCCCACCGCGATTGTGACCATCTCCGGGTCGACGAACTGCGAGGCGGTGGCGTAGGTGAGCGTGCGGCCGTGAAGGCCGTTGAGCATGTTGCATTTCATGTACAGCGGGAGCTTGGCCGCCTGGCCGATACCCGAGTAGAGTACTACCTGGTGCGGGTGAAGGTCCAGCGCGGCGAGCACCTGCTTGAGCGCGTTGAGGATGGCGAAATTTCCGCATCCGGGGCACCAGGTGGTGTCCATCCCCTGATAATCTGCTGCGGTTACCATCCAGCCGGTCTCCTTACTTGTTTTACCTGTTGAAATGTTTCAGGATGTCATCGACACTGAACGGCCGGCCATCGTATTTGAGAATCGTGTCCGTGGCGGCGATCCCGGTTTCCATCCGGATCAGCCGCGCCAGCTGGCCGATACTGTTCAGCTCGGCGACAATCACATTTTTACAGTTTTCCACCAGCGGCACGAACTGTTCGGCCGGGAAGGGCCAGAGCATGGTCAACTGCACCAGCGAGATTTTTCTGCCGCTTCCGCGCAGCTCGCGGACCGCTTCCTTGAGCGCGCCCCAGGAACTGCCCCAGCCCACCAGCACCGTGTCCGCTCCGTCCTGGATATCGGTACGCAGGCCGGGGTAATCTTTCAGCAGGTCGAGCTTTCTCCAGCGCTTGTCCACCATCGCCGTGCGCAGAGCCTCGTCCTCGGTGATATGCCCGGTCTCGTCGTGCTCGTCACCGCTGGAGACCACCAGAGCCGTGCCCTGTCCGGGCCAGGCCCGCGGACTGACGCCGTCATCGGTCAGCAGGTAGCGTTTGAATTCGGCGCCGCTGTCCAGTTCCTCCCTGCTCGCCAGCTTGCCCCGGTCGACCGTAACGCCGTCGGTATCGAGCCCGTCGATTGTCCAATAGCTGCTGGAGAGGTGATGGTCGCTGAACAGGATCACGGGGGTCTGCAGGCGGTCGGCGATATTGAACGCCTCGGCGGTAATCCTGAACGCGTCCTCCGGCTCGGTTGGCGCCAGCACCACGCGGGGAAACTCGCCGTGGGAGGCGAAAATGGCGAACAGCAAATCGCCCTGCTCGGTGCGGGTCGGCATGCCGGTGGCCGGTCCGGGCCGCTGGGACTCGTAGATCACCACCGGCGCTTCCACGCAGCCGGCCAGGCCCATCGCCTCCACCATCAGGCTGAATCCGCCGCCCGAGGTGCCGGTCATGCTGCGCACGCCCATGAAGGAGCTGGCCACAATCATGTTCATCGCGCTGATCTCGTCCTCGGCCTGCTCCACCACCACTGCGTACTCCTTGCTGTGGTTCTGGATGAACTCCATCACGCCCGTACCAGGGGTCATCGGATAGGCGCTGTAGAACCGGACATCGGCCGCCAGCGCTCCCAGCCCCACTGCCTCGGTGCCGGAAATCACCATCCGGCCGCCCTCTCCCGGGGCTTTCATCACGAAACAATCTTTGCGCTTCTGCCCGCCCAGCTCGTAGCCGGCGTCGAACACGGCGCAGTTTTTCTCGACAATTTCCTGGCTCTTGCGGCCGAAAAACGAATCGAGCACCCCGTGGACCTCGTCGCGCTCCAAGCCCATCATCGACCAGACAGCGCCCAGCGCCACCGTGTTGGCCATCGCGGCGGTCCCGCCGTTTTCCCTGCTGATCGAGGTCAGTTTCAGCGGGAGAAAATTTTCGCCCGCGTAGCCGGTCTTGATCTTGTCTGCATCGTAGATGATCACGCCCTCGTCCTTGAGCCGCGGCTGCTGGCTCCTGATCGTGCTCTCGTCCAGGGCCACGATAATGTCGACGGGGTCGACATGGGCCTCCACCCGGCGGTCGGCGGCGCGGAGCAGGAAGAACGTCTGCCCTCCCCTGATCCTGGATTCGTAGTCCTGCAGGGCGAACACGTGGAACCCAAGCCTCGAAAGCGACCTGGAGATCACCGCCCCCATCGTCTGCAAACCCTGCCCGGCCGTACCGCCCAGGAGTATCGATATTTCCTGTGCCACCAGCTTCCCTTTTTCCGGTTTACCTTTGAGATTTCGGACTTGATCCTCTAAAAATCAGCGGGCGGGTGCAGCCGCGCCATGCAAGGCGCGACAAACATCCGACCCGAAAACAACTTTGAAAATCATCCGCAAAGTGGAGATTGTAAGATAAAAGCAGGTCCGGCAAAAATCAAGTCGTCCCGCCGGCTTGAGATTAATAGTCGCCTGAACGCGCAACACCGGTTAAAGCACGGCTTGTGGGAGACGGGGAAATGGCTTAATTTAGTTTTTATGCTGCCGGATTTTCTGTAACCGGGCAAACCCGGAATCAACCATAGCAGGGAGCGAAAAATGTCAGGGATCACTCGCCGCGAGTTATTTGGCGCAGCACTGCCGGCGGCGGTCGCCGCGGCCGGACTGTCCGAGCTTGGAGGCTCCACCACCAAAGCGCAGATGGGCGGTCCCAAAGTAGGGCTGGTCACCTACCTGCTGGCCCATGAATGGGACGTTCCGACAATTATCGAGAACTGCACGGAGGCCAAATTCGAGGCCGTGGAACTGCGCACCACCCACGCCCACGGGGTCGAGATCACTCTCAGCAGGGAAGAGCGCGGGCAGATCCGCGCCATGTTCGAGGCCTCGCCGGTGCGGCTGGCCAGCCTGGGCAGCGCTTTCGAGTACGACAGCCCCGACCCTGCCGAGCTGAAAAAGAATATCGAGGGGACCAAGGAATTCGCCCGGCTGGCCGCCGAGATGGGCTGTGACGGGATCAAGGTGCGGCCCAACCGTCTGCACGAAGACAAGGGAATCCCGCGGGAAAAGACTATCGCCCAGATCGCAGCCGGTTTGACCGAAGTGGGCGGGGCGGCGGCCGATGTGGGGATCGAGATCAGGGTGGAGGTCCACGGCAGAGACACAAGCCGGATTCCGGTGTTTCACGCAATCATGGAACAGTGCGAAAGCCCGAACGTATATACAAACTGGAACTGCAACGACAACGATCTGGAAGACGGCGGACTGGAGAAAAATTTCAGGCTGCTGGCAGACTCGATCCATTTCGTGCACATGCGCGACCTGTTCCTGGAGACTTATCCTTTTCGCAAGTTCCTGAGTCTGCTGGGCGGGATCGGCTACAACGGTTACTGCTGCGCCGAAATCCCGGCCAGCAGCGACCCGTTGCGGGTGATGAAATACTACCGCGCGCTGTTCCTGGCCTACCAGGACAGGATCTAGGAAGAGCTGAGAGTTATTCTCAACAGGCGCGAATCTTGCAATGGTATCGCCGTGTAAGAAACCTGGTGTCCCGGCGAATTTGCCGCTGCAAGGAGGTGCCGAGATGAACGACAGGCGAATGTTTTCCGCGCTCATATCCCGCCGGCGGGGTAAAATGGCCTGCTCCCCCCCGCTCGTAAGCGGCCGTTTTCCAGCACGGCGGGTCAACAGCGGTAAACCGGTATCCGGCGGCCCGGACGGGAAAGAACCGCGCCGCGCCGGCCGTTGAATTGCAACTTACCATCCGGTCGGGAAGAGGTGCGAGCGGTCATCCCAGTTTTGTCGATCCTGCTGCCGTAGATTATTCGTAGACGCTTATTCGATTACAATTAAGGGAGTGTAAATGTTACCTGGGTGGAAACAGCTGTTGGTAACGGTAACGCTGACCGGCGTGCTGGCCGCGGGATGCGGCAGCGACGGCGGCGGGGGCGTGGTCGACCCCGGCAGCAATATCGGGCAGGATCACTGGTGGGACAACTATCTCGATGCAAACAGGCAGCCGATCACCCTGTCCTCTGGTTTCAAACTGGTTGAATTGAGCGGGGATGAGCGGACGGCAACACGCATTACCAGCGCCAGCATGGGCCTGTCGCTGAATTTCCGGATCGATGCCGACTGGCGCAGCACCGGCGGCTGGCTGTTCCGCGGGGCCAACCAGGGCAGCAGCACCCTCGAGAACCTGGCCGGCGCGGTGGAAGTGATCAAACAGAGCGGCCGGCTGAGAATCGGTGAAACGTTCGACTGGGAAGGTGTGCGCGAGCAGCCGCCCGGCTCGTTCAAGTTCGTCAGGGTCAACCGGTTCAACCAGTTGGCTATCCGTATGCCGTTCAGCGGATTCGCCACCGACCTGATGACCACGCTGCTGGCCGAACCCTATATCGGCTATCCCACGGACACCACCAAAAGCTGGCAAGGTCCGCCGATCAATGTCAGCCAGGGGCCGGGAACGGAGTTCCAGGAAATCCTCACCTACCGGATCGAATACCTGGGCACCCGCAGCCTCAAGGAAAGCGGCACGGCAATCGGCAGCTGGGACGACGTGATCAAGATCACCGGGATCGCCAACCAGGGACAGGGCAGGATAGAAACCTACCTGGCACCCAACGTTGGGATACTTTATTACTACTATATCACCGCGTTCGGCCAGAAAGCAGCCGGCGCGCTGGCCGGGTTCGATCTCGAGAACCGCTCGACAGGCGGCTCGGCAATCACCGACTATTTCCCCACCGCCGGGGGCAATCACTGGATTTACGAGTTTTCGCCCGACGACCGGGTGGAACAGTTCCGCTTCAGCGTGGAATAGAGCGGTCTAGACAAGTTCAGAGCACGTCAGGGCGCGCGGGATATCCCGCGCGCCTTTTTCTTGTATCAAGCTCGCAGGGTGCGGACGCAAGATAGACAGGAGGAGTGATGAATCAGGTTTGCTATTTCGAGATTCCCGCGGACAAACAAGCCGGGTGCTCCCGGTAGCGCTCGCCGGTCACTTTCCTCTGCTCTGCACCTCGAGTCCCGCCTCGCGCCGGAACTCCTCGAGCTTCTTTTTCACCGCCAAGGCGAAAAACCCGCGGGCCTTCTCCTCGGGCAGCTCCACGCAATCTAGGTACACGTCGAACGTGTAGGAGAGCAACGAGAACAGGGGCGAATTACCGGCACCGACGCCGGCGCCTCCGGCCAGCACGGCCCTCCGCTCCTGAGTGCTCAGCCCGGTGAAAAATGAACCCACCATTCTTTCGGCAAGCAGCATCGCTGTTTTAGGGTCTCGCTCGGACATGGGATCAATCCGGGAGTTGGAAAATCTCCACGCGGCGGACGACCTTAGGCTGTCCGCGCTCGCGGTATTTGCCGGCGGCTTTCACCGCCTCGGTGAAATCATCGATTCTCTGCCACTGGAAGCCCAGGGCATTCCTGAATCGCAGGACTTCGAAATATGTCTCCAGGTCTCTGATATTCTCCGCCTGCGGCTCCCCTGCCGTTTCTTTCACTCCCTGGGCCAGTTCAAGCTTGCTGAACGGTGAGAGCACGCAGATTCCCTTGCGCCGGCAGTGGTCGGCCTGCAAACAGGTCAGACCATCCAGTTCCACCTCGGTGGTCCCGCCCCTGGTCTGTTTTTCATAGTGCCTGCAATGCATGCTGAACAACCTTTCCCGCTTTCCGCACTATTTCTCTTTAGGCAAATAGCGTTTCAAATGGACACTCAGGAGGTCGAAAGCCTCGTCCACGGTGTCGGCATAACTGAACATCTCCAGATCGGCCTGGTTGATCGTGCCGTATTCGACCATGTAATCGAAATTGACCACGTTTTTCCAGAACTCGCTGCCGTAAAGAATAACCTCGATCTGCTTGATAATCTTTTCGGTCTTGATCAGGTTCAGCACCTCGAACAGCTCGTCCAGGCTCCCATAGCCGCCGGGAAACACCACCAGCGCCTTGGCCCTGTACAGGAAATGAAACTTGCGCGTAAAAAAGTAGTGGAAGTGGAAATTCAATTCCGGCGAAATATACGGATTGGGGGCCTGCTCGTGGGGCAGATAGATATTCAGCCCCACCGACTTACCGCCCACCTCGGCTGCGCCCCGGTTGCCGGCCTCCATGATCGATGGTCCGCCGCCGGTGCAGATTGCGAAAGGCTGGGGCGATTCCGGCGTACCCTGTTCGAGCGCCCAGCTCGTAATCCGGGCCGCCAGTTGACGGGCGTCCTCGTAGTAGGCCGAAACCTCGTTGATCTTCTCAGCCCGCGCCTGTTTCCGCTTGTCTCCTGATTCCCGTGCCGCCTGGAGCAGCTCGGCCGCCTGCTCGGGAGAGGAGATCTGGGCCGAGCCGTAAAAGACAACCGTGTTATGAACTCCCAGGGCTTTCATCCGCACCTGGGCATAAGTTGTCTCCGCCAGAATCCTGACCCAGCGCGCCTCGTGGCTGTTCATGTACTTGTCGTCAAGCACGGGCATGGGCGAGAGGGTCACCTTCTCACCGCGGCGCTCGCAGGCCCTGAGGTAAAACGGATAAACGCTCCGGGCTACTTCGCGAACAGGTTGTGCATCCGGGGACAGAAGGAACTCGCGGGGAACGAAATGCTTGCGGGCGGAACGTCTGATATGCTCTGCCATAGACGGAGAAAATCCCCCCTGCAACTGAGGAGAGCCGCGGCCGGGCAACGGGCGAACATCGGTTGCACGGATAAACTAACATCAACAATTTCAACACGATACGACATTACATCAGCATCCGTGCTACTGTAATGTACTAGTCCCCGCAGTCGCTGTCAAACAGGTTGATCAGCCCTCGGATGGATTGCGCAGTAAACGCAGGATTTCGATCAGGTCGAAGATATCGACCCGGCCGTTGCCGTCCAGATCGCCCGCCCCGGACGTGTCCGGTTTGCCGCCCAGCACCTGGAGCAAGCTCAGCAGATCGAAAATATCCACCCGCCCGTTACCGTCCAGGTCACCGCTGGCCGCCACCGGGTACGGCCTCCCCGCAGCCGACGAAAGCACCGCCCGCAGGTTGAGGTCGAAATCGAGGAACTCCCATGGTCCGGCCAGGCTTCCGGCCGCCAGGCTGAGTCCGGAGGGCTCGCCGCGATTGTCTATCGGGAGTGGATACTCGCCCTGAACGGTGAACACGGCCGCCAGCACGAAACTGTCTCCGGCCTCGAACGCCACCTCGGGGCTGATCGCCAGTTCGTGCCAGCCTGCCGCGGTGAACAGGCTGTCGGCCGAGGAGGCCAGCGAGTCGACCGGGGTTGCGCCCTCGCCGAGTGCGCCGAACAGGATTGCCTGCACGCGGGATGGCGACTGGCTGATAAAAAAGCGGGCCAACCTCAGGGTGCCGTCCCACGGCGCTCCCAGCACCACCGCGGCGGCGGCGGTCGTATCCTTGAACCCGGCCGTGGCGGTGTGGCCGCCCTCGTCGTATCCCAGCTCAAACGATCCCGCCAGCGCGGTCACCTGGACCGCCAGCAGGGTGTCGCCGGCGTTAATTTCGAGCAGGGCGGTGTGCACGCCCGGTGAGTACGCGGTGCAGCCAATCTCCAGCCGGATCGAATCTCCGCAGGCCACCGCCACCGATGAATCGGACAGGGTGAACGCGCAACTGTCGCCGTCCGGGCTCAGCACAAGGTCCGCGGTCAGGACCGCCGTCCCGCGGTTCACCAGCCAGAGACCGCCGGTTGACGGATCGTTGACCCGGATGTCCTCCAGCACCAATTCACCCTCGGGCAGGTCGGCCTGCGCGCGCTTGAGGACCACCTCGCCCCGGTAGCTGTCCGACGGCATCAGCAGGGCCCTGACAGCCACGGGATGACGGGCGGCGATCCAGTTTTCACTTTCGCGGACGTTGTAATACGACGCGCTCACCACCGGGCGCGTCGTGTCGATCGGGATCAGCTCACTGAACGCGACTCCGGGGGTAGCATAGCGGATATCGGCGATAAACGTGTCCCCGCTGTCCACATCGACAGGAACCGGCAGGAACAGTTGGTGCCAGCCAACAACGGGCAGCAGGGTATCGGCCGCGGTTTGAGCCACCAGACAGCGGCCGCCGCCGTTACCGACACCCGCCCAGATTTTCAAACTGAGTGTCATCGAGTCGCGCAGGCAGTAGGTGCGGATACCGGCGACCAGCGCGCGTCCGGGCATGTCGAACCTGACGGCCCCGTGGGCGGCGTCGGTGAACGCCGCATAGCCGGTCGGGACATCCAGCGAATCGTAGCGCAAACTCCAGCCCGCCACCTCGCTTTCCAGAGTGGCTTCCAGTTCTTCGCCCTCCCCTGCTATCGCGAGCGCTATCCGGCCGGTGAACTGCCCCTGTTGACCGGCAATGAACCCGAATACCAGGGAGTCGTCGACCCCGCAGTCCAGTCTCGCCGGCGCTGACAACAGGCTGAAAGCCTCTCCGGTCAGCGACGGTGCGGTCAGGTCGAGCGGGCGGCGGCCGGTGTTGGCGATCGGCAGGGACGCCGTGTATGTCTCGCCGCTGAATGTCCGGCCGAAATTCACCTCGGTGTCCAGCAGTTCCATTTCCCGGCTCAGGATGAGCGCGTCTCCCGGATCCGTTACGGGCCGCAGCAGCGCCCGCAGAGCTATGTCATACTCGAACCTGTCGTAATTCCCTATCCCGTAGAGGCTGACCCAGCTTCTGCCCGACGGGCTGCCGGTCGGGTCGAAGGGCAGCGGCCAGCCGTGGTCGAAAGCGGATGCGCGCCAGGCCAGGTCAACGATTACCGAGTCGCCGGCCTCCAGATAAACCGGATCGTCCAGCTCGACAGCCTGCCAGCCTGTAGCCGGCGCTTGTCCGCTCTGCAGCGTGAGCGGGCAGTTCAGCAGCCCGCGGTCGTGGCCGCCGAAAACCGCCAGTTCATAGCTCATGTCAGGATAAATAAACACCGTGCTGACCGCCTCGAGCACCCCGCTGACCGGGGCGGTGAACACCACCGCGCCGTGGGCCAGGTTGTTGTCGTAGCCGAAACCGCGATCCGGGTCCGGCCCGTGCTCGTCGTAGGAAATAGTCAGCCGGGTGCGCCCAGGCTGGGAGAGGGTAAAGACGGCCTGTCCGCTTTCCAGACTGATCGAGGACAGCGACACCCCGCTGGGAGAGCCGTCGTTGCGCAGGCTGGACGGGCTGGTGGCGGCGGTGAACGCCGTGGCGCCGCCGGCGCCGGGAAACGGGTCGCCGTCGTCACCGAGTGAAAGCCCGGAATCGAGCTGCGCCAGGCCGTCGGCTTCCTCCAGGTCCACCAGCTTGCGGGCGGCGCTGTCGTTATCGAACGCGGCCCCGTCGATATGCCACACCAGCAGGCCCTCGCCCGGCAGAGAGCTGTCGAACCCGGTTCTGGCGCGGTGGGCGAGCAGGAAACAGCTCAGGTTGCGGTCATCGTTGTCCCAGACCCGCACTACCTGCCCGGAAGCCTGCACCGCGGCCAGGGACAGCGGGCCGGAAGAATCCTCGTGGACGATATCCACCCAACCCAGACGCAGTTTGCTCCAGGCGCAGGGGTGAGTGGGACGGGCCGGGTTAGAGCCGGTCCCGCCCCGGGTGCCGAACGCCATCAGTCCCCAGATACCGATCCCGTTCGAGGTCACGTCATCGCCCTGGTTGTAGCCGACAGGATACAGGTCGACCAGGCCGAGCTGATGGCCGAACTCGTGGCAGAACACCCCGATCTCGCCGGGGACGGGAGAACTCCCGTTACCAGCCAGTTCGGGCAGGATTGAGTAGAGGTCCACGCGGATAAACCCGCCCCCGGCGGCGGGATCGGACGTGACCACCGAGTCTGCGCCCAGCCTGCCGGTATGCGACCAGATATTATCCGTATCGCCCGCGGCGGCGTCTCCCCCGCTGTGCACGACTATCAGGCCGTCCACCACCCCGTCGTCGTCACCGGAGTTGGGGACCCCGTCGGGACCGTCGTTATCGTAAAGCCCGAAATCGACCTGACTGTCGGCAGCCAGCACGGCGTGGGCCACCAGCCCGCCCGGGCTGTCCGGGAACAGGGACTCATCGCCCAGAGCGTCCCCACGGGTGTAAGCGCTCAGCCCCCCCGGCAGGGTGAACCAGCCGTAGACTTCTCCGCTGAGCGAGAACCGTCCCAGGCTGACTTCGGCGTAATACTCGGCCATCGTACCTGTCTGTTGCGCGCCGAACAGCCGGTTCTCGAATTCCGTGCGCGCAACCGTGGCCGGGAGGTCGGAATAGGCGGCGAGCAGAACAGGCAACCGCAGCGCGGAGGGGGCCGCTCCGGCCAGAAGCGCGCCCCGGCTTCCTGTGGCAGTCCCGCCCAGGTTGGCACGGTAACCGGAGTTCAACCGGGTAAAATATTCTGTAAAACCGGCAGGGGTTGCCACTCCCGGCGACGGCGGAGCGACAGCGCGCGCGGCCGTTGCCAGGCAAAAGAGCAGAACCCCCGCCAGACGGGCAATCGCGTTCATTGCTCACCGGCGGACTGAATGTTGAAATTTCCTGCTGTTTAAGGGAGGCTAAATGTGCAAGAAACAAGCCATTGGAGGGATATTTCCGGCCGTTCAGCGATGGGACTCCATCAGTTCCGCCAACCGCTCCACTATCCGGGGCCGCTGGAACTGCCCGGCGCGGACAGGGTCGGGAGGGCGAAGGGCGGGTCTGCCGCGCTTGACATTTTCAACCAGCTGGCGCAGTAAATTCTCCAGCCGGTTGGGGTCCGGCTCGGTGGCGGCCAGACCGAACCGTTCTCCGTTAACCAGCTCCGCCGCCGCGCCCGGCGGCACGATAGCCAGAGTGGGCAGGCCGGCTCCGAGGTAATCGTAGAGTTTGCCGGGCACTATCAGTTCCGCGCCCGGCCGGAACGCCTCTACCAGCAGGCCCACGTGAGCCGCCGCCAGTTTTGCCAGCAAGCCGGGTCTGGGGACATAGCCGCTGATCGTCACCGCCGCGCCCAGGTCCAGTTCGCGCACCATTTTTCCGACATGGTCCGTCACCTGTCCGGCAAGCTCCAGCCGGCACACCAGGCCGTCGCGGTTGACCCGCCGGATCGCTTCGAGCAGGGCGGAGATGTCGCGGTCCAGGGTCAGGTTGCCGGCGTGGATCAGGCTCAGGGGTAGGCGGAAACTACGGCGGATGTCAAGCGTTTCAAACTCGGCCGGGTCGAAACCGTTGGGCAGGCAGACGAATTTATCGCGGGCTTGATCCGGGTAGCGACCGCGGAAATCATCGGCGGCGGGCTCGTTCGTGGCAATCACCAGGTCGGCGTGGCGAACCACCCTGCCCTCTTTGGCGGCCTGCCAGCGACGGTGAAGGGGTGTCGGGCAGCCGCGGTAGATCGCCGCGGTCCAGGGATCGCGGAAATCCGCTGCCCAGCGCGCCCCGAGGCGTTCGGCCAGATGCATCCCGGCCAGATGGACAGATTCCGGCGGGCTGGTGGTCAGGATCCAGTCCGGGTGAAAACCGGCGGTGAGAGCAGTCCGGGCCGCGGCTTTCGACCAGCCGGCGTACGCGTCGGTAACCGGCAGCCAGGCGGCCAGGCTTTTCAGGCCGCGCACCCCGCTCTCGCGGCGACAGCCTCCCCGGCCCAGCATCCCGAACAGCGCGCTCAAGCCGACGGCGTGCTGGCGAATTACATTTATCGATTCGGGCACCTTGCCGGCAAGCGACTCATCGCTGACCCACCAGCCGTCCTCCGGCCCGGCGACTACGGTCAGATCCCAGCCGCGCCCGGCCAGCAGGCGGGCTGTTTCGGCGACCCGGAGCACTCCTCCACCGCCGTGCGGAGGGAAGAAATAGGAGACGATCAGCACTTTCATGGCGCAAGCTCCACCGCCCGGCTGTCGATATCCAGGCTGTCGGCCCGGACCACGCAGTCCCAGTGCCCGGAGGCCTGGTTTGTGCCGCCGAACGAACGGCTGTCGCCGAAACCGAAATGGACCGTACCCACCGCTTTCTCCGCCTCGAGGGTAACCGCTCCGGGGCGGGCCAGCGGGTTGGTGCCGATCCCGAATTCACCCAGCACGCGTTCCGGTTTTCCGGCCAGCACTTGCATCAGTTCCCGGGCTTTCGCCCCCTCGGCGTCGACAATCGCCCCATCCTCGATTGTCAGCTTAAGGCCGTTGACTCCCCGCAGCCCGGCAAAAGCGACATCCACCACGATCCTGCCCGAGGCGCTGCCCGGCACGGGTGACCAGGCCACCTCGCCCGCCGGCAGATTACCGAAATCGCCCGGCCGGCGGTAAAGCCCGGTATCGAGATACAACTTGCGGTCCTGCACGGAAAGTTCCATCCTGGTGCCGGCTGGTCCCCGGACCCTGACTCGTCGGCTGTCCTTTACTCTTTCGACCATCTCGACTGTTCTGCGGCGGACAACGTCCGCTGAGCCGGGACGGAACAGGTGCAGCAGGATGTCGTCCGTCAGGCCGGGCATCGAGGCGATCCGTGTGTTTTGTTCACGGCAGGCTTTCCGGCGCTCGTCGGTATGTGAAAGCGACTTGCCGGTGACCAGCAGCGCAGCCGGGAACCCGGCCAGAAGTTCCTCGGTAAAGCCGGCTGGAGCCTGCCCGGCCCGGACTACCTCGCCGATCACGATCAGGTTGCAGCCATAGCCGGCGGTTTCCGCGGCCCTGGCCATTTTTCCGGCCAGAGCCTTCCGGGAGGGATCGGCGACAATCAGCAGGACCTCGTCGTCGTGCAGGCTCAGGTGTTCGCCGCAGATAGACTCCATCGCCGGTAAGAAATTGCCCGCGGAATCCCGCATAATCCATGTCCCGAGACAGTGAGCGGGGCGGCCCGTGGGGCCGCCCCGCTACGCTGGATACGAGTGAGGTTACCGTTCAGATCACTGTCCGGCGGATAGCGCATATCCGCCCGATCAAGTCTCCCACCTCGCGTGGGCTGAGTCCGATCCAGTAGATATTCCAGTCCGGGGTGTGCTGAAAGCCTTCGGCCTGGTCGAGGTACCAGCGGTTGATCGGGTTGGAGGGGCTGGCCCGCCAGATAATTTTCTCGTAGTGCTTGGTCAGCTCGCGCCACAACGGAGCGCCCATGCCCTCGCCCTGCCAGCGATGGCCGACCACGAACTTGTCGAGGTGGAACGTGTCGCCCTCGAGGGTCTTGACCACGATAGCTCCGTGGTAGTTCTGCTCGTAGAAAATCCTGTGCGGCGGCTCGTCGAAATAATCATCGGCCACTTTTCGTCCGAACCCGTCCTCCAGCAGCCGGCGCAGTTTGTCGGTGTTCAACTCGCTGAACGAGGTGGCCGAGCGGATCTCGTGGCCGGCTCGGATATAGGTGCCCCGCCCCTTGACCGTGAAGAGTTCCTGCAGCAGGTTGGCGGCCGAGGCGAACTGGATAGTGAGATTGGGCACCTCGCGCAGCACCCGCACCCCGGCGTCGAGCTGGCCCAGCGCCTGATCGTCCAGCCTGCCGCTTTCGAGCAGTCCCTTGTAGTCGGTGGACAGGATGATGTTCTTGATCAGCCCGCCGTCACGGTCCACCAGCCCTTCGCGCTCGCTGATGATGATGAACTTCTGCGGCTTGATCCTGGCGCAGAGCGCCTTGCTCACTTTTTCCGCGCTGACGACCCTCATCGCGCCGTTGCGGTCCATCACCACCGGGCTGATTACCGGAATCTGGCGATTGCGCACGGCTTTCCTGACCGGCTGCATGGAGATATGCTCCACCAGGCGGCGGAAATCGAACTCAGGGTTATCGGCGGCAGGGGTGCGCAGGCCGAATATTTCGTTGAAAATCCCCCTCGCGTGGCCGCCCGCGGACAGGACCTCGTCGACCAGCCTGCTGTTAACCATCGAGAGCTTGCGGATCCGCTGGCCCTGGGGCAGCTCTTTCTGGCCCCCGCCCCCCGATTCCCTGGGCACCAGCCGTCCGCCTGTCCCCTGGATATTGTCGAGCACGATCACGGGGTAGAGATTCATCCCGCTCAGGTAGGCCAGGTCGAGCGCCACCTCGCGCACCGATTCCTCCAGGCTGCCGGCGCTGATCAGGACGACGGCGAACCGCCACGGGACCACGTCGCGGAACATTTTGACATACATCTCAGCTTCGCGGCGCGCACCGATAGTGCTGAAAAAGTCGATTACCTGGTCGTAACCACCGTGGCCGCTCAGCGGCGGGGTGGAGAACTCCTGATCTTGCGCCATTAAGGCTTTCCCTTATCACCTGTCGGCAATTGGCCGGAAAAAACCCACCGCGTCCCCCTTTGGCAAAGGGGGAAGGATATCGACGATTCCACCAAAGTATCAGTTCCGCCCAGGCCTGCGTCCTGTCTCAGCTATCCTTTTTTTCGCCCTGTACCTTTAATTTCTTAATGAACGGCTCGAACAGGTCGATGGGCACCGGGAAGATGATGGTGCTGTTGTTTTCGGTGGCGACCTCTGTGAGGGTCTGCAGGAAACGCAGCTGCAGGGCCATCGGGTGCTCGCCGATCACAGCGCTGGCCTCGGCCAGCCGGTGGCTGGCCTGGAACTCGCCCTCGGCGTTGATCACCTTGGCCCGGCGGTCGCGCTCGGCCTCGGCCTGACGGGCCATGGCACGCTGCATCTCCTGGGGCAGGTCCACATGCTTGATCTCGACGGTGGAGACCTTGATGCCCCATGCGTCGGTGTGACGGTCGAGAATGTCCTGCAGCACGTCGTTGATCTTATCCCGCTCGCTGAGCAGTTCGTCCAGCTCGCTCTGGCCGAGCACGCTGCGCAGCGTGGTCTGGGCCAGTTGGCTGGTGGCGTACATGTAGTCCTCCACCTCCACCACCGCC